>JANWKU010000016.1 GCA_025451215.1 Terriglobales bacterium | reverse complement strand
GTACGGGAAAAGAACTCGTGGCGCACGCGATCCACGCTGACAGCCTGCGGAAAGAGGAGACGTTTGTTGCGGTGAATTGCGCGGCCATCCCCGAGGATTTGATTGAAAGCGAGCTCTTCGGTCATCGGGCGGGCGCGTTTCCTGCCGCCACCCACGAAAAAAAAGGTAAGTTCCAGAGCGCGCACGGTGGCACACTTTTTCTGGATGAAGTGGGCGATATGAGCCTGAAAACGCAAGCCAAGGTGCTGCGTGCGTTGGAGGAACAAACAATTACGCCCGTAGGCGGCCATGAGGCAATTACCGTGGATGTTCGTATTGTGGCCTCCACTAACAAGGACCTGGAAGAAGAAATTTCCAAGGGCGACTTCCGCGAAGACCTTTTTTACCGGCTAAATGTGATCCCATTCTATGTGCCGCCGCTGCGGGAAAGGAAGGAAGACATTCCGCTGTTTGCCCGGCACTTTCTGAAGGAGCTTTCCGCAACCTACGGACGCCGTCCGCGCGAGATCACCGACGAAGCGATTGAGGCACTGATGAATTACTCATGGCCGGGAAACGTGCGTGAGTTGCGTAACGTAATCGAACGCATCGTAATCATGAACCCCACAACCATGCGCTTTGATCGCAAGCATCTTCCGCCGCTGGTGCAAAGAGACGGCAGCCGCCGGGGCGCTGAGTTCTCCACCTTGCACGAAGCGCGTGCCGCCTACGAGCGAGATTACATTCTGAAGAAATTAGACGAGAACCATGGCAATGTGAGCCGCACGGCTGAAGTGTTGGGGCTGGAGCGCAGTCATCTGTACCGGAAGATGAAGACTTTGGGGATTGTGGTGAAGGAGTAGCCACGAATTAGGCTTGTATCATGTCGATTGCGCGAAGCTTTTCTACCGGCATTCGATAAATAAATTTACGCCGCAGAAGCGAGTAGCGGTATTCAAAGCGCGAATTTTGCAATGCATGCAATGATGACAAATTTCGTTTGGCGCTGAATATCCATGCGCTACTCTGCTGTCGTCGCAATTCCCGCCCGAGGTATTCGATGGCAATCCGATAGTAGTGCATACCGCGAAACTGCTTTGGCGTCCAGCAGTCGAAAATCATAGACGCATCAGCGATTGATTCAAGTGAATGGTTAATTTCTAAAAGATGAAACCCGCTAAAATTCGCTACCCATAAGTAATGCAGTCGTTCGCCTGTTTGGGACACGAGAACGTATCCCTGTGAGCTTTTTCCTTTGGAATTCCGTAGCCGGAGCGCGCTGCGTTTGAGATATTCCAACGCGTCAAAATCATCGTAGTGCTGCAAGGCAGTTTCCGCTAAGACGTCCCACGTCATCTGCTCGAGACGAAAACTTGGGAAAAGATCATTAAAACTCGGGATTGAATTTGCTGGCAATTCATAAAGGGCAATTACGTCCGCTGAAAATATTCCAGAGGATATTTTCCCGAGCAATGCTTTCAGGCCGTTCACCACGCGCTTTTCGGCAATGGCTTTCTTTACTCGTATTCCAGTTCTAAGAATTGATCGAACCACGTGCTCGGCAGGGCGCCATGCTTTAATGCCGTGTGCAAGTGCGCGGGTCGCCTTAATTCTCCAGTGTGTGGCGCCGTTGGATGAGAGCGTAAGCGTTAACGTTTTCCTGCTAGCATTCGCAACCCGTGCTTTGTAATTTTCATCTCCCAAGCCGAGATCTATTTCTTTTATTTCGGGCCTGCAGGAAAACTCCTCCATCAGCAGTCGCAGCAAGCACAGCCCTGGAGAAAATGACTCCACGGAAAAGTCAAATGTGGGCAAATACCAAAAATAAACTCCGTGGAACTGGAAACCAAAGTTCCAAGCCACATCGCGATCAGCGATCTCAAGCACGCTGACGTCAAGCCAATGTTTTTGGCTTAGCAAATTGGTCAATTCTGCAAGAAAGCGACGGCGAGCAGGCAATAGCAGCGGGCTCAAACGCGAGGTCGCTAAAAATCTTGAGACTTGCGCTTTGATCACCGCATCCAGCGCTTTTGACGCTTCCTCGCTATCGCGAACATGCACTAGCTTTATCGGTCCGAGTTTTGAAAGACGCCGTATTCTTTCGTCCTTCATCAGGCGCGACGATATTTCTGGCAACGCACCATTTGATGTCGTAGTGCGCTTCTCGCTGTCAAGAACGATTCGGCTGCATAGGTAGGCAGCTCGCGACGAAGAGCGGTAGCTAAAGTGCCGTGATTGGGACATCGCCTTCACTGTGGCGGACTCCGCGGGAACATTCGTGAGGTCAATTTCACGCACCCCGCGGTCACGCAGCGCATCCAGAAGCGCGGTTATGACTTCGCCACGATCATTTGGAGCACTGACGATATCGCAGTAGTCTCCTGTGCTGGCGCCGAGAAAAAATACTTTTTTGTGGTCACCGGGCCGAGAAGCGAGCGCCGCGCATCCAATGAGCACGTTGTGTTGTCGGACGGTAAATATCCAAGGTTCGAGCGAGGCCCGGAAGGCACGGTCGACTCCCAGAGCCCATTCATAGGTCAAGAAAATCTGCGGAATTTCAGTTCTTGAAACAAGTTGATCCCATTCCTCACGAAGAACATCTTCTTCCTCAATGGATTTCAGGAGGGTAACTTGGATATTTTCGGAAGAAAAACTCATGACTGTGACAAAACAGCTTGGGATTGAGTCGGCGAGGCGGAGCGAGAGAGCCGATTTTGGAGATCCTGATGAAATCCGGAGGCATGAGCTTCGAACTCTCCGAAGTTCATGTTGGCCGTAATATGAATCCGAGGAACGACGAATCGATCCACGGATGAGGGAACGCTTCCACCTACATTCATGAAGGCGCAACGATACCCTGCGGCCTCCGCCAAGGATACGTCTCGACCCGATACAGTTTCGGGAGTTCCGAATGGGTATGCAAGCATGCGCAGGTTCCAGTCCGCTGGCGCGAGCTTCAAAGGGCGGGCGATCTCTTCTCGTGTTATTTCTTCCGTGCATTGGGCCAATACTGGGTGGTCCATAGTGTGTGCGCCCACCGTCATTCCAGACTTCACCAGTTTCTCGGCCTGTTGTTTATCCAACAATTGAAACCTGCTTCGCTGGATGGGATCCTGCAGTAAAGCGGTGTTCCAGCCGTCACACAATTTAGCCGCTGACCCCAGTTCTTCGATGAAATGCCGTCGAACGGAGGCATTTGTTTTGGAAAGCTGTTTCACCAGTTCCCACCAAATGCGGTGCCGATCGTGCGCGGCTCCCGGGATATTTTCGAGGCTTGCAGCCAGATGCTGAAAGCCAAGGGGGCCGGGCTGCGCAGCCTCGAGCAATAACCACAACTCTTCATGCCACAGAATTTCCGGATGATCGGTAAATGAAGCTCCGGTGAGGAAGAAAATACATTTCAACTGAAGGGACTCCAGCACGGGCAACATACCAGAAACCACATTAGCAAGCCCGTCATCGCAAGTAAGCAACACAGCTCTTGGGGGTAGCTGGATTCCTTCATCTAAAAAGCGAAGAAATTCTTCGGGGCAAATCACGTTGTAATGACGCTTGAGGAGATTCAATTGCCGATGCAACCGCTTTGCCGATATCAGATTTCCATCCAGTAAACGGCTTCGCGGAACATAACCTTGAGGAAAGACTCCATGATAGGTGAGTACGGTAAGCGGATTTGCCTGCCGCGTTCGCCAACTCCGAAAATATCCAAAGCTGCTCAACGCCGGATAGGCGACGTTTTTGAGCAGAGGCGTTACAAAGAGCATGAACTTACACTACAACGATTTTTCGGAAATCGAATCGGCATTTACGATGGGTGATCTTACGAGTACACGGCGGATCGAAGACAGGTGATCCAGGAGATTGAACCCGAGGCTTACCGCTTCAGCATCCTGATTTCAGCACCGTTTTTCAGGAACTTTACTTCATCCATTAGTTGGTTGATGAGGTAGATTCCACGCCCATGCTGCGCATAGAGATTTTCTCCCGTGACCGGGCTGGGCAGCCTTGCGGGATCAAAACCCCGTCCTGGATCACGCACTGTAATCAGAACGCCATGGGTCTTATCACAGGAAACTTCGCATTCAATTTTCTTCCTGACGTCCGCATGTGCCCCATGAACGACGGCATTCGCCAACGCCTCGGAAAGGGCGATCTGGATGGCATCTTCTTTGCCCGCGGAACAATGCATCTGGCGAACCATGTGCATTATGCCGTCCACGACCGGATCCACGGCCTTACAATCGGCGGCCAGGGTGACGCTCAACTTAAAAATCACGTTTTCGCCCTCTGTGCTTAGAGCTAACGGCTGATTCGAAGATACATACTTTGCCACTGCAGCGGATGCCATGTCCTCAAGTCTATTAACGGCGCATGGCGCTGGCTATATCACGACAGTATCCAAAACCTGGAAACCAGAGTAATGCACGTCCTAACTCTTTGAATCGAGAATAGTTAGTGGATTAAATTGGGCCCGCCAATCTAATTCCTCCACGAAAATACGGGAATTGCGCCACCCCGGACTCACCTTTACGAACAGTTCGAGAAACACCTTTTTGTGGTCGAGCATCTTCTCAATTTGCAGCCGGGCCGCGGTACCGATTTTTTTCAGCATTTGTCCCTGCTTGCCAATCAAGATGCGTTTTTGCCCCTCACGTTCGCAATAAATAGTGGCGGCGATTCGCGTAAGGCGCGGCTTCTCTTCAAATTGGTCAATTCCAACGGTAGTCGCGTGGGGGACTTCTTCGTTGGTAGCAAATAGAAGCTGTTCGCGAATGACTTCAGCACACATAAATCGGACGGGCTGGTCGGTCACTTGATCTTCGGGAAAATGGTGCGGCCCGGAAGGAAGTAGATTGATGATTTCCTTGAGCAGCACATCAACGCCATCTCCGGTCCGGGCGGAAAGAGGAATGACTTCCTTAAAGTCGAGGCTTGCGCGGAAGGAATCAATCAACGGCAAAAGTTTTTGCTTATCGCCGCGGATGATGTCTACCTTATTCAGTAAGAGAAAAACTGGCGTACCCGATCGCTTTACCAGGCTATGAACAAACTTATCCTGGGGATCAGGCTTTTTCGCGGCGTCCACGAGCAAAAGAATCAGGTCGCATCGCTCGAGCGCCTCGTGGACCTCGGTCATCATTTTCTTTCCTAAGGAGCTATCGGGCTTGTGAACGCCCGGGGTATCAATGAGCACGATTTGACCTTCACTCCGTCCTTTTTGCTTCGGCACATTGACGATTCCGAGAATGCGGTTGCGTGTGGTCTGGGGCTTGGGACTTACTATGGCCAGCTTTTGCTTAACAAGCGTGTTCAGCAGGGTTGACTTCCCTGCGTTGGGACGACCGATGATACACACAAAACCAGAATGAAATGGCATGAAGTAGATTCAAACTACCTATCTTTTATATCAGCTTCGGCTGGACCGTTGAGATTCGTACGCGCTCCACGCGCCGTTCGGTGGAATCCAACACCTCAAAACGCAATCCATCTTCTTCCACCATGTCCCCTTTGCGGGGGATGCGTCCAGCTAACTCGCTTACCAGTCCGGCCACGGTCGCGGACTCTTTTCCTTCGGGGCGGACTCCGAATAGTTCCGCCAGGCGGTCAATGTCCACATTGCCGGCAACCACATAAGAGTGGTCGTTTTCCCGCACGATTTGCGTCTTTTCGTGTTCATCGCTGATCTCGCCCACAATTTCTTCAATGAGATCTTCGATGGTTACAAGACCGGCCACGCCTCCGTATTCGTCTACAACAATGGCCATGCGAAGGTTTTTCTTTTGCATCTCTCTAAGAAGGTAGCTGCCTAATTTACTTTCCGGCACAAAGTACACATCGCGGCGCATGAGTGTTTCAACAGTGCGCGCCTGCGCTTCGCTGTCCGGAACCTGCAGGACATCCTGCGTGAAAACAATGCCTTTAATGTTGTGGATTGTTCCGCTGTAAACCGGAACACGGCTGTAAGGGTTGGTCCGCAGCAGATTAATAAATTGCTCAAGCGTTGTCTGCGTGGGCACGGCAAAAATTTCGGGACGCGGCTTCATGGCTTCGCGCACTGTTTTTTCGCCGAATTCCATGACGGATTGAATCAGGTCGCGGTTTGTGCCGTCCAGAATTCCTTCTTCGCGGCCGGCTTCCAGTAACGCGTCGACGGCCTGGGCCTGCGTCTCAGGTTGCGCTTCCGCATGTTCCTTGGTGAGCGATGCAACGGATTGCAGGAAACCGAGCACCAGAGTGACCGGGAGCACAAGATAGATAAGCAAACGCACAAACAGCGCCCAGCGAGTAAGCCATGCTCCCGTGGTGCGGGAGAAAAAGACAAAGGGCAAAAAGCGATTGAAAACGATAACGATGAGGATGAGGCTCAGAATCGCTTGCAACACCTCTTCCGCGGTCCAGGGATATTCGCGAAAAATTGCAAAACCAACCAACATGGCGATGGCCGCCATCGTCAACTGGGTGAGCACCGCCATGGAAAGCGACGCGCGTACCCGGCTTACGCCCAGGCGAGGCTCGATCTGCTGTTCGAATACGTCAATGTTGTCCTGAAATTCGCGGGAGAGGAATTTGCCCAGCTCGCTGTATAGGCGCTCGACATAGGAGACGAGCGTCAATAATCCCAGCAATAAAAACAGCGAGGCTGCAATGGCGTAGTTCATGAGCGGCGTTTTCTGCGTGTTTTCTGCTTTGCCCTGCGCGACGACAGCAGCTTCTTACCAGCGACTGCGATCGTCCTTTTCTCTCTTTTCAAAGTCTTCTTCATCTTTTTATAAGAACGCTGAGGTACCGTTTCGTTCCTCTCGATCAGCGTCACCGGCAAACGCAACACCTTCCGCAAACGATGTTCCTTCGCCGCCATCTCGCCGTCGTCTATTTCGTGATCGTAACCGGCTAGATGCAGGATTCCATGAAGTATAAGGATTTTGATTTCGTCGGAAACCGCGTGACCAAGATTTTTCGCATTTTCCCGGGCAATCTCTACGGATATCGCTACATCGCCCGCAATATTTTTGGGATTGCTCATGGCGCTAAAAGACAATACATCCGTAGCTTTGTTCTTGTTCCTAAAGCAAAAGTTTAATTTTTTCATCTCTGCATTGCTGGTAATGAGCACCGTCACGGTCCCGCGCAGTTTGACGGCTCGGCGGGCACGAGCAACAAACCGAGACAATGCCTGTTCGTTCACGCCCACGACTTGTTTTCTAAAAATGACCAAATCTGCTTCCCTGCCGCTAAGCCAGCACAACACTTCAATCAATATAAAAGAGGGCCTCAAGGGCCCTCTCAATCATCCACAGGCGTTATTCCTTCGTGTTCGTTTCTAAAAGACGAACGGAATCCTTCCCGCCGTCGTTCGTCTTTTCATTCGGAAGCGCGCGCACTTCCAACAACGACATTTGTTCCTCGGCCACGTGCAATTTGTGGTCATCGTAAGCGCGGATGATCCGCTGCACCAGATGATGGCGCACAACATCACCTTCGTCGAAGTGAACGAAGGCGAGGCCCTCAACTTTTTTCAGAACGTCCATGGCTTCCACCAAACCGCTGCGGCGGGCATTGGGTAAATCAATCTGAGTGATGTCTCCGGTGATCACCGCCTTTGAGTTGAACCCCAGGCGGGTCAGAAACATTTTCATCTGCTCGGAAGTCGTGTTCTGCGCTTCGTCCAAGATTACGAACGAATCATTCAATGTGCGGCCGCGCATGAAGGCGATAGGTGCAATTTCAATCACATTTTTTTCTAGATAACGATCCACCTTCTCAGGCTCAAGCATTTCGTAGAGCGCGTCGTATAGAGGGCGTAGGTAAGGATCAATCTTTTCCTGTAGCGAACCGGGAAGAAATCCTAACCGCTCGCCTGCCTCCACCGCGGGCCGCGCGAGAATAATGCGGTTCACGCGCTTTGCCAGCAGTGCGGAGATTGCCATGGCAACCGCCAGGTAAGTCTTCCCCGTGCCCGCCGGGCCAATGCCAAAAACCATGTCGTGCGCTTCAATCGCTTCCAAATACCGCCTTTGGTTCAAGCCCTTGGGCTGCACTGTTCGGCGGCCAAAGGAGCGCTGGCGGCCAGCCTCAGCCAGGCTTCGCAACGTCACTTTGGGATCGGCGACGAGCACGCGTAGCATGCTGTTCAAATCGCCATTCTGGAAGGAGAATCCGGCGCGCTGAAGATGCTCGTAGTCGGCAAAGATTTGCTCGGCACGGCCCACATCCTGAGGAGTGCCTTCAAGGTCGATGGCATCCGACCGCAGATCAATATTGATGTTTAAACCATCTTCCAGCACGTGCAGATTTTCGTCCCGCGTGCCAAACAGGGCTTCAATGTTGGGACTGATCTCAATACTTTTTTTCATTCGATATTCTAAGGCTCGTCCTCTCCGTGGCCATTGCTCAGCGATTTGTTCCGATACGTTGCGTCGGTCACAGGCGAGCCTGTGCCCTCTTTTTCGCGCAAAATATTCTTCATTTCTGGAGGTGGAACTTGCCGAGATGCTCGCTCGCAAGGCGCAAGCAGAACCATTGCGATAAGGTTATCTCCGGTAGCCATGGGCAGTCAAATGCCCGGGGGGCAGGAATATCCTGCTGGTTAACTCTATTTCGATCTTGATTTCAAACTCTGCGTTTCTACTAAATTTTTCTGCTTTTATTCTGTGCGAAATTTCGACCTCCTTCCCTACATGCTTTACACTGAACGGCTTGGAAGAACTTATTCACTCTCTGGTCGAAAAAGTCCGTGCGGGCGATGCCCGTTCTGTGGCGCGTGCCATCAGCCTAGTAGAAAATCGCGCTGACGGCTGGCTGCAATTGCTGAAAGCACTCTTCCCGCGCACAGGCCACGCCCGTACTATTGGCCTGACCGGAGCCCCAGGAGCCGGCAAGAGCACATTGGTAGACCAATTGGCTCTTCATTACAGAAAGCTCGACCGCCATGTCGGCATCATCGCGATTGATCCAACCAGCCCTTATTCGGGAGGTGCAATTCTCGGCGACCGCATCCGCATGCAACGCCACTTCTCAGACGCAGGAATCTATATCCGGAGCATGGCCACTCGGGGGTCACTAGGAGGATTAGCATCTGCCACCGCCGACGTTGCCACCGTGCTCGATGCCTCCGGTCGCGATTTGATTCTGGTGGAAACGGTCGGCGTGGGTCAGGATGAAGTGGATATCGTTCGCCTTGCCGACGTCACGGTTGTAATTCTGGTGCCTGGCATGGGCGATGATGTGCAAAGCATCAAGGCGGGAATTATGGAAATCGCCGACATTTTTGTCATCAACAAGAGCGACTACGAAGGCGCTGAGCGGGTCGAACGCGAAATACTAACTTTGCAATCGTTGTCCGTTCGCTCGGATGATTGGGTACCAACCATTGTGAAGACGGTGGCCAGTTCCGGCCAAGGCATCGCGGAACTTGCCACAGAGATACAAAAGTTTGAAGATCATATGAAATCCCATGATTTTCTTGCGCGGCGGAAGGCACATAATTGGCAGGCGCGGCTGCTTGAAATGCTGCGCGATTCCCTAATGACAAAAGTCCGCGCCCAGTTCAGCGATGAGAAACTCAACCAATACGCGGCTGAGATTGCCGCCCACAAACGTGACCCATATTCATTGATTGAAGAGATCGCGAAGGCCCTGTGAACTTGAAAACCGATTTCGCTCTCGATCATCTCGGGATCGCTGTGAATTCGCTTAAAGCCGCCAAAGAAATTTACGAGAAGCTCGGACTGGCCCTTTCGGCGGAAGAAACTGTGGAAGCTGAACAAGTTCGCTTGGTGATGGTTCCGCTTGAGGGCACCCGGATTGAATTACTCGAGCCGACTTCGGAAGAGTCCGTGATCGCGCGATTCATTGCAAAACGAGGCGAGGGCCTGCATCACATTTGCCTACGCGTACCCGATCTCGCCGCCGTGGTGGGCGAACTCCAGCAGGAAGGCGTCCGGCTGGTGTCGAAGGAAATTAAAATTGGCGCCGGTGGCCATCGCTATATCTTCGTGCATCCCTCGAGTACCGGAGGCGTGCTCATTGAACTGGTCGAGGCCGCACACTAATCATGATCCTTCTGGCTGCGGACACCTCAGGAAAATTCGGGAGCATTGGGCTGGCACGGTGTGAGGCGCCTTCCTCTTGCGAATTATTGGGTATTTCGGCGCTCGAAGGTGGAACATTCTCAGCGCAGCTCATACCCCAGATTGCCGCCTTGCTCGAACGACTTGATCTCACCAAGAGTGATCTAGACGGCTTCGCCGTGGTCAGCGGGCCCGGCTCGTTTACAGGCCTGCGCATTGGACTAGCCGCCGTTAAAGCGTTGGCGGAAATACTGCAAAAGCCGATAGCAGCGGTTTCATTGCTCGAGGCAGTCGCGGCAGTGGCAATTGCAAGAGGGAGCGTGACTTCCGCACTGGAAGCGGGACGCGGCGAAATATATATCGGGGAGTACGCGGTTGGCGATGCTAAGACCATTCTTTCCTCTGCGGGCCATGAGCAATTGTGCACCCGCGAGGAGTTCATCAAACGGGTTACAACATTGGTCGTTACTTCGGATGCGAGCATTGCTGACCTGGCGCGCGGCGCAGGCAAACAAGTCCAGCAGGTGGACCGTCCACGGGCCGATGCGATTGCCGCGCTTGGCTGGAAAAAGATGCAGGCCCACATGCTGGTCTCGCCCGAAGAATTGGAAGCCAACTACATTCGCCGCACCGATGCCGAACTTCTCTCAAAGTTGGAAGGCTGACTTCCGTCGATTTCCCCTCCGCGAATGGCTTTTTGCGCGTTCTATTCACGTATAATCTGAGGTTCTCCACTCATGAGCTATCAGGTCCTTGCCCGTAAGTACCGTCCGCAGAAGTTCTCCGAAGTCATTGGGCAGGACCATGTCACCCGCACGCTTAAGAACGCCATTGAGCAGGCGCGCATTGCTCATGGTTATATTTTCAGCGGTCATCGCGGAATCGGAAAGACGACGATTGCGCGGATCCTGGCAATGGCGCTGAATTGCCGGTCTTCTGATAAGCCCGTCGCTGAGCCTTGCGGAGTGTGTGATTCATGCATTGAGATTCGCGCAGGAAATTCCGTGGACGTCATTGAGATTGACGCGGCCACCAATCGCGGCATTGATGAAATCCGCGAATTGCGCGAGGCGGCGCGTTATCGTCCCGCCCGCGACCGTTTCAAGATTTATATCCTTGATGAAGCGCACCAGATCACGGACGCGGCCTTTAATGCGCTACTGAAAACGTTGGAAGAACCGCCCAGCCATGTTGTCTTTATGCTGGCGACAACGCAGCCGGAAGATATTCCGCAAACCATCCGCTCGCGCTGTCAGCACTTCAGCTTTCACGCCGTGCGCTTTGAAGAAATTTTAGGCCAGTTAAAAGACCTGGCGGCTCGTGAAGGAATAGAAGCCGACGAAGACGCGCTTGCCTTGCTCTCCGAGGCGGGCGACGGCTCCATGCGCGACGCACTGTCGATACTAGATCAGGCAATTGCGGCGAGCATTGGCAGGCTCACCGCGGAATCGGTGCGCGAACTCGTGGGTGCCGCGCCATCCGGCGTAATGGAAGACATCATGCTGGCGGTAAGTAACAACTCCAGCGAGGATGCGCTCAAGATTGTGGACCGATTGCTCACGGAAGGCCACAGCCCTACGCACTTTGCCCGGCAGATGGTTCGTTTTTTGCGAAATGCAATGGTCGCTAAGGTGGCCGGCGCACAGTCTTCCCTGCTGCAGATTTCAAGCGATGAGCGGCAGCGCGCGGCAAGGAGCGCCGAGTTGTTCAGCGAAGAAGACCTCACGCGGCATTTGCAAATCATGCTGCGCACGCACAACGAACTTGGCTACCGGCAGGAGCAACGCTTCCATCTGGAGCTCGGTTTATTGAAGATGGTGCATGCGCAACGATTGCTTCCTTTGGAACAATTGCTGAGCGGAACGCCCTCGAGTTCTAGCGTGCCACAAACTGCACGGAAACCGTCAGTTGTTCCAGAGTCTACACGGCGACCGGAAGTTGCTCCGGCTCGAGCGCCACAGGTTTCTCCCTTCGCGGCGGACTCTGCGCGCAAGGGTGGCCCCAAGGCTGAGTTTTCGGAAAGCGCGGTTGCATCCGGCCCGCGCCTGGTTGCGGGAACGAGCCCCGCGCCCAACGTTGTAATGGGATCAGCCGCGCCGGCGGCGGTTATGGAACAGAATCCTGCGCCCGAGATTCCCAAGCCGGAAATTCCGACGGCAATTCCAGTTGCAGCTGTCGGAAACGTAGAAGATGTCCGCAATATTGTTTTAGAAGCGCTCGTGAACGGCGGTCAACGCATGCTTGCCTCCATGCTGGAGATCGGCGAGTGGATAGTAGAAGGCAACGAACTTGTGGTTAAAGTTGCGGCCTCAGCAACCATCATTGACATGTCGCTCGGGGCGGATGCCAAGCGTCTGATAATCGCGAAAGCCAGCGAGGTCATGGGTAGAACCCTCCGGCTGCGGATTGTTCCTGGCGCCGCTCCTTCCCCAGCAGCAGTCACGCGCGCCGGGAGCACTGGCAATGGCGGCCGGGGGCGGGTGGAACAAGATCCGGTCGTGCGCCGCATGAAGGAGAAATTTGGGGCTGAAATTCGCACTGTCATTGATTATGCCAACAGGGACTATCCGAATAAGAATTACAAGAAATAGCGATTCCAACAAAGAGCGCAGGTAAACCATGGGCGGATTCAATCTCCAGGAATTAATGTCGCAGGCCAAGCGGCAATATGAAGTGTTGCAGAAGAAGATGGAAGAGACCATCGTAGAAGCCTCGTCGGGCGGCGGTTCCGTCACCGTCAAAATGGATGGCAAAAAGCAAGTGCTGAACATCCAAATTGATCCGGAAGTGGTCAAGGCCGGCGATTTGGAAATGCTTCAGGATCTGGTGGCCGCAGCCGTAAATGCGGCGGGCAAAAAAATTGATGAGTCCATGCAATCCACTATGGGCGGTATGCTGGGCGGCATGGGACTTCCGGGGCTCTGAGCGCGGCTGAGTTAGTTTTTCGTAAACCAAGATTCGATTACAACTTTTCCATCTGAAAATTCATATGTCCCGATTTGCAGAGCCGATGACCCGGTTGATTGACGAGTTAAAAAAGCTGCCAGGAATTGGCAGCAAGACCGCGCAACGCCTCGCATTTCATATCCTACGATCCAGTGACGAGGATGCGGAATTGCTAGCAGTAGCAGTGCGCGACGTGAAGGCCAGCCTGCGCCTGTGCTCAATCTGCAACAATATTACTGACGTTGATCCTTGCGTATATTGCAGCAGCGCAACGCGCAATCAGCGACTGGTGTGCGTCGTGGAGGAACCGACCAACATCGCTTCCATTGAAAAAACTAAGCATTTTAACGGTGTGTACCACGTACTGCATGGCGCGATTTCTCCTCTTCATGGCGTGGGCCCGGAGCAACTGCGGATATCGAACCTTATGCGTCGCGTGGATGACGATCAGGTAGATGAAGTCATCCTGGCCACAAACCCCACCGTGGAAGGCGAGGCGACCGCAACGTATCTTTCGACTCAATTGCGAAGGGCTGGCTTGAAGGTGACGCGAATCGCCATGGGTATCCCGGTAGGCAGCGACATCGAATACACCGACGAAATCACCATGCTTAAAGCCATGGAAGGACGCCGGGAGGTTTGAAGAGATGAGCAACTCAGTTTCTCGGCAGGTCCCATTCCAACAGCTAGTCGCCGCATGAATCAGTTCCCACGTTAGATTCGCCTGATTCCGCCAGCAGAAAATTGTTCGGTTCTTCGATCGCGGAAACAATCCCTTCCGGCAGTGCGCCCCGGTTATATTCCGCCATACGATTTTTCCATTTCAAAAATTCCGTGATGGATTCCGGCTCAATGCGAATCTCCACGCGTCGCAGACTGGCAAGCAGAAGGTTCATCTCAAAATTTAGACCTTTCGCGGAACGCAAGTTCCTGGCTGAAGGCTTGATCATCTCTACGTTGCGATTGCGATACTCCAACAGCCCCCAGCCCATGGGAAGTTCTTCCGCAGCAATCAATTTTGCCGGCGCCAGATAATAACGCTCGCAACCCAATCCGCTCGCCGAATTCATGCGGAATGGCTTCGCCCGGTCTGCCAGAAAATCGGCATGCGAAATCTTGCACTCCACCAGTACCGAATGGTTGGCTCGCTTCCAGCCGATGGCATCAGGCATTTCACCGCTAATGCAGGCCTGCTCAGAAAGCACTACTCCGCAGCGATATCCTCTTAACCAGCAAACCGCCTTTTGAACCAATTGCGCGTGTGTCATCTCAGTAATTTTCTACCTGAAGGACAATCACGAGATAAGTGGCATACCGGTTTCCGTCTGATTGCATGAAAACTGAGCTATTGGCTTCATTTCAGGTCAATTACCTCCGTAACGTGCGCGCACTTACCGTTTCCCGTTACGCTATCCATATCCGATTTGTGGGGTTGACCTATTCAAGCGCCGGACACAACTAAAGAAGGCCGAATCGCCTCAGCACGTGCCTTTGTGCACAGCCTGAACATCTTGGTGAAATATGTTCGGCTGTACGGTTCTGAGCACACCCGGACCAAGAGTCAGTTTGAAATCACTTGGAAAGAACTGCAGAATGGCCTGCCCTTGGGCAGCGACAGTTGCTTCCTTCTGGGAGTTTCAGAAAACAGACTCTTGCTCGACGGCATCCCGCTCGACAGCGGTCAATCGGAACGCAGTTTCGCCCAGCTACTGACCACCGCCGGATTGGCGAGTATCCAATTCTCCAGCCAGATTGCGAAAGACGATTTCGGAAAGCTGCTGCGCATCTTTGCTACCGGAACATCTAAAGCCCAGGACCTGAGCAAGCAAATCAAAGGGACCTTCGGCGATACCAAGCAATCGGCAATCAGAATTAATGAAGTCAAGTTTGTAGCGGCTGATCCATCTACAGGCGAGATCAGCATTGCGGCGCAGATCGCGGCACAAACGCTGGGCCCGGAGTTCAAGGATTGGTTGAATGATCCGCAAAAATTGCTTCAACTCATCGCGGCCGCGGAAGGTGCGGGCAGCGGTGCACCCGGAGGCAGCGGCGGAGAAGGTACCGGCACTGGAAGTGATGGACCTGCAGGGGCCCCCAACTGGAGCGCTCCAAAAGCGGGAAAAGCCTCCGTAGTCGCGGCGGGACAGGCCGGTCAATGGGATGGAACTGTCATTCCGCTGCAAGAGCAGGAAGTGATTCAAGCGATTCGCTTGCTGACCAAATTTGGCGAAGCGGCCAGCGATCCCGCAGTCAAGCCTGAATCGTTGCAAAAAGAATTAAGCGAGACAGACGCAAACACAAAAGTAAATTTGCAGCAGATGTTGAATTCCCTTGCGGGAAGCGCCGTGACTTCCTCCAGCGCTGACACTCCGCTCTTGATGAAAGCCGCGGAGCATATGGCAATCCGCTTCGCGCTCGACCGCTTTCAGAAGGGCGACATCAAGGTCAACGCCGTCCATCAAATGCTGGAGCACATGAGCCGGCAGATGGACACCCTGCGCCGAATCCTGAAAATTCAGGAAGACAAGATGAATAAGGCGGGGATGCTGGTGGAGTCTCACGCTGACATTCTTGATCGTATGTTCTGGGCCGAAGTGCCCGAGGCAGGTAAAAAGAGCGTGCTGATGTCGCACGAAGCCACCTGTGTTCCTCCCCGGAACGTACGACAATTCGTGGAACAACTGCTCGAGCGCCCTGACAAAGAGACGGCGGCGGCCATCCTGCAAAATTACTGCTCCTGCCTCGACAGCAAAGATCTCGAGCCACGCCGCAAGACCGCCATTGGCATCAGCCAACTGGGCGACCTTTACGCCGCACTGGGCGATAAGAGCATGTCATTGGCATTGCATAAGCTGGGTGAGGCATTAAGCAAAGAACATGATTCAGAGCTGCAAGCGTTAATCGGTGCGGCTTTCGTAAGACTCAGTTCAGAAGCCAGCAACCGCAAACAGTATGGCGCTTTGGCCGCCGTCTGCGACGCCCTGGATGCAATCGGGAAGCAGCGTCCGGTGCTGGCGAATGACCTTCGACCTCGAGTCGGCGTAGAAAACCGCCTGCCAGAATTTCTTGAAGATGGCATGCGCCAGCCAAAGTTCCCGCCGGACCTTATCCAGGTATTGCGGCGAACGCCGCAGGCTTCCATCGAGCATCTTTCTGACCGGTTTTTCCGCAGCATGCGTCGTGAAGAATGCGACCAGATGGTAGATCTCGCGCGCGAACTAGGCCCTACGGGCATGCTCGAATTACGCGAACTGCTGCGTAACGGACAGCCGCGGCAGGCGGCCTCTGTCGTGGGCTTGTTGAGTCGCATTGATGTTCCGTCGCTCCTGGAACTATTGCCGCTTCGCCTTAAAGATTGGACCCGCTTCTACCACGACGTTGTAGTGCGGCAGATCGCTTATGGTGCGGCTGACGATCGCGGCCGGACATTACTGGAATTGCTTGAGGTCCTTGATCCGCTGGTAATACCGCAAGCTCTGGATGAAATTGGCATGAGTGGCGACCGCACGGCCATTCCACCTCTCATGGTGATGGCGGAAAGCGGCGAGGCGAAAGAGCGATCTCCGCTGCTTCAGGTGAAAGCTGTCGAGTCACTCGGAAGATTGCGTGAGTTAGAGGCCGTCCCTGTCCTTCGAAATCTTTTGGAATCCAAAAAGCGCTGGAAGTTGATCAGTCATCGCGAGCTACGTATTGCCGCCGCTCAGGCACTGGCCAAAATTGATCCTCGCTATGGAAGTCAGGTGGTTTCCGATAGCGGCCTGGAACCGGCAGAACTCGCCATCGCGCCTTTGGATTCAGCGCCAGCCTGTCCCTGGGTACGGCAACGCCGTTACGAGCGCATCGCACTGCCACGAAGCTTGGCAGCAAGCATCAGTAGCTCGTGGGGGAAATCCAATATCGCGATCCGAGAGTTAAGCTTGGGCGGTGGAATGGGCACCAAGGAAGACAATTTGCGAATTGGCTCGGAGGCGATGCTCGACATCCCCGTGGGAATGCGCAAACACATTCGCGCGCAGGTGCTCCTGCGTCGTGCCCGTATGAATGAAGTTGGATTTGAAATTGTGGAAACGGATTTAGAAAGCCGCTACCGCCTGCGCGAATTGCTCATGCACGCCATCGAGCAAAGTCCTGAAGCGGGAAGCGCCAACTGGAATGGGCAGCGCAAGATCTAAACAATTACTGGTTTCAATAAAAAAGCCCTTGCTTAAGCAAGGGCTTTTTAACTCTTATGGAACTGATCTTCTCTTTACAGCTACTTTACCTTCACAATGATAATGGCTAATGTGTAGAGGGCCAGTGACTCAATCAGTACAAGACCAAAAATCAAAGCAAACGTAATTCCCGGCCGGGCTGCCGGATTCCGCGCCATGGCTTCGGCGGCAGCTGCAGTCGCTCGTCCTTGTCCCAATCCGCAACCAGCAGAGGCGATGGCCATGGAAAATCCAGCGGCCAGTGCAACCCAATTTACAGAGCTTCCGGAACCGCTCTGCGCGAACACCGGCATTGCAAAGCACATCACTGCCAGCGCCATAAATACATAACTCATGGTTCTACGCATGGTGTTTCTCCTCGTACTATGAATTGCCGCCAGTGGGTGGTTGACGTTCACCGAGCTGACGCCCTCACGCTAAACGGCCGTACATCTGAAAATTAGTGCGCTTCTGCAACCGCTCCTTGAAGATAAACTATCGTTAATAGAACAAAAATATATGTCTGCAGCACAGCTACAAATATGTGTAGCCCTAAAAAGATAATCGGCACGCCTATGGGGATCATGGCAAAAAATGCCAGGATGACGAGATCACCTGCGAACATATTGGCCCAGAGACGTATGGTCAAAGAAAGCAGTCGAGCTAAATGACTAATAGGCTCGATGACTAACATGAGAATCGCCACAGG
>JANWKU010000015.1 GCA_025451215.1 Terriglobales bacterium | reverse complement strand
TGATGTTGGATCGTCCTACTACAGCAATCGTTTCACCCGTGCCGTCAATGGCTCCGTTCCACAATGGCAGTACGTTATAAATAGTTGCGAAATCCCATGGACTCACCGCAAAGCAGGTCAGAGGATTGCCATTGTTGTCCACGCCGCAACCTTGGGTGAATTGCGGAAGCGCAACCACCGTATGCGTACTCTCCGAATACACACCGCCAAATGCGTTGGCAGCTTTTTTCGGAAAGTTATTGAGGGACTCCACTCCCGCCACAAGTGGCGCCAATGCGGCTGGAATCGAAGGATCGCTGGCATTGGCCCAATGCGGCCCATCCGCTCCCAGATAGCTGTGAATGGACGTGTGAAAAGCCGCCTGCACCTGCGCCGCAGTGCCTGAGAATTCAATGACGTCGTGCGCCTGGCTTACCTGCGTTACCTCAAAACCGGAGGACTGTAGCCACGCGGTCACAGTTTGAATATCTTGCGGTGCCCCGCCAAAACGCTGACCAAACGCCGTCGGCGTGAGCCATTGGTGGTAGTTAGGCGAATCCTTTTCCTGTTGTTCGTCGATTAGTTGAGTAAGCGCGGCTTCCTGTGTTGAACTGCGCTTCAATACCAGTAACATGCGGTGCAAAGTTAAATTTGGTGAAGCTGTCCCGAGATCGGTAAGTGATTGCGCCGATGGATGGGTGTTCCCCTGCAAAGTGACCAGCTGTGAATTGTCCACGCGTTGAACGATTAGCGGCTGGGGTGCGCTGATTTGAGCGGCGCTGGTCTGCGCAAATCCGGAGGCACAAGCCATCCAGCAGACGAAGGTTGCGTACAGGAGGGACAGGGATACGCGAATTCTCATAAAGTATTTATTCTCCGGAAACCACAAAAGGGAACGGGGCTTTGCCGCCGCGGAAGTTAACGTCTTCCACATGAAAAGGAAGTAACAAGCATGACTCCAAAATGGGAGAAGCAAACGGTATCCCTTTTTGGGTGGGCAAGCAAGAATTTTGTGAACCTTCAGTAACCAAAGGTAACCAGAGAGTACTCTGGCGACTCCGAGAGGTGGGCCCTATTGGTGGTGGGATTCCTTTGAGTGCCGTTCCACCAAACGCTTGGTGAGGATGACCATGCCGAAGATTTGCGTCCATTCAGAGACGATATTGCCCACCACCTGGCCCCATTTCGCTTGAGGATTGAGGTGGACAAACAGGATGACCCAGCCAATTCCCGTAATGATGAGAAAGATGCTGAGGGAATGCCTGAGCAGCAGACCACGGATGCGGCCGAGGGCTTCTTTCGGAGGCTGGCGGCTCTCCGCCGATCCCAATTCGTAAAAATATTTGGTGGCGATCACGGTAACCAGAACGCCGCTCCAGTCGGCGATCGCGTTGCCGAAAAAAGATCCCCAGTGCGTGCTGGGATCAGACCAGATGTAAGCCACGATCCACAAGGTCACAATGGCCACACTCGCCAGACTCATGGAATGTTCATAGAGCTGGTATTTAAGTCCGTGTTTCTTTTTCATTTGGATTTTATTTTGACAGCGAATTTGTAATTGAGCTTTTTCAAGCTCATTCATCAAACAACGCCACTTGCCGCTGGTCGGGTTGACCGCGACGGCGCTTAGCGGCGCCGATAACGGCAAGAACCGTCAACGATTCAAGCGCCGCGCGAGGCACAAAAATCCGCTGTACGTTGGAGCGCATATCCGGAGGGTTCACCAAAAAGCCTTCTGCGCTATTCAGCGAGAGATCATTAGGCATCATCCCTTCGAGCTGTTCGCTGTCTTTGAATTTGAGCCTAACCCAAAGGCCTTCCGTGCGGGGTCGCGTGGTGAATGTTTTGCGGCTCAGGGCTTCGATGTCTCCGAATTCGCGCACGAAATATACCGCACGAATGTCTCGAAGTTCAATTCCCACGACGTTCCCTGCGGTATTCAACAACTCCAGCTTCCCTTCCTGGACAAAGTGCGCGGGCGCGACATAACCGTTCAGGGTATCGCGGTCCATTTTGCGGACGATGACTTTTTTGTGGGTGGAAGGCATTTCCTGGTGAAACCCTCGCTAAACGAACCTGACGTTGCGGAACTTGTCGCGTCTCATATTGATTTTGACACTATTTCGCAAAAATCTGTTATTCCGTACGTTCCTAGTAGCCAAATCGTTAACCTTGTGTTATTTTCAGTTGCTTGCCGCAGCCCGTCGGTGGATGTATAAGCCTATTGTATAGAGCAGGTTACGGATTGCTGGCGCGAAGCGGCCCATTTCCCGGAGAGAATCCTGTGGAAAAATCGCCCCAGGGAATTCCTAAAGCGAGTCTGCGCCAGCGGTCATAAGCAGTCACAAGAAAGATGGCTGATTACATCTACACTTTGGAGATTCGTCTCACCCCCAACCAGCAAAAAGGGGTGAATCTGGTGCAGGAAATTGCCCGTGCCAACGGCTTGAACCTGTACCTGACTGGAGGGGCAGTTCGTGACATCATCAGCGGATTCCCGATCCGCGATCTCGATTTCACTCTCCAGGGAAATCCCCTGAAGCTGCAAAAACAGTTGGAGCACGCAGGGGCCTTGATTGCGGGAATTGACGAGGACACCAACACTCTTTATCTGAGCTTGCCGGGGAATGTTCGCGCGGAAATCAGCATGGCGCGGACTGAGCGCTACGAGAAGACTGGGCGTCCGCCCGTGGTCACGCCCTCCACCATTCTGGATGACCTGCGCCGCCGCGATTTTACCGTGAACGCCATGGCACTCTCGTTGAACGCGGGTTCCATGGGTTTATTGATGGATCCATTTAACGGCGTGGCCGATATTGAAGCGAAGCTCATTCGTATCCTGAACAATTACGCATTTGTGGAAGACCCCTCGCGCATGATCCGCGCTGTGCGCTTCGCGGCGCGCTTCCACTGGCCGCTCGAGGAGCGCACACAAATGCGCTTTGACGCCGCGAAGGAAAACCAGTACCTCGATCACATTACTGATAAAGCGATCGGATACGAGATTGAGCAGTTGGCTTACGAAGACGATCCACTGCACATCATGAAGGTGCTGGAAAAAGAGGATTGGCTGAAGATCCTGAACGCCCACTGGACGAGCGCGAAGGTTGATACCAACGGCCTTTCCCAACTGATTAAAACGCGGCAGCAGATGAATGAACTGGGATACCTGCCTGATCCGTCGTCGGCAGTGCTGTACTTTCTGAGCTCCCGCCTTGCGGATAAGGATGTCGCAGATTTGCGCAAGCGCATTCCGCGCAAAACTTTGGTGGAGTCGTGGAAGGACCTGGAAGACCACGCCAAGGAACTGGACAAGAAGCTCATTGGCAAGGAAGCCGCGACGCCTGCGCGGACGTGGAAGCTGCTCTCGGAAGCGCGTCCGGAGATGATTTTGTTTTTGGCGGTGACTTCGCGCAAGCAGACCGTGGTCCAGAAGATCAAAAACTTCTTTACTAAGTGGCGGCAAGTGCAACAGAAACTTCCGCTGCCGGAGATGACGGAGTTGCTGATTACGCCGCAATTGCCGGAGTATCCGAAGATTGCGCACGACGTTTTTATGTTGCTGCTGGACGGCAAGCTGCGTTCGCGGACTGAAATCTTGAAATACCTGAAGCCATTGGCACCTCCGCCTCCACCTCCACCGCCTGCGCCTAAGCGCGGACGGGCGAAGGGAGCAGCGGCTGCTGGCACCCCAGATGGCGTAAAGGCTGGGAAGAAGAAAGGTAAAGGCGCAGTGGTTGAGCCTCTACCTCCGGCGGTAGAACCCGCAAAAAATGTAGGAAAGGCAATGGCAAAAGAGGTGGAAGCCAAGCCTGCGGCAACGAAAGCCGCACCGGTAAAGCCGAATGCGGCAAAAGCTGCGCCGGTGAAGAAATCCGAAGACAAACCTAAAGCGGTCAAGAAGGAAAAGCCCGCCAAGAAGAAATCGCCCGCGCCCGCGGCGAAAAACAAAAAGAAGAAATAGTTATTTCTGGAGGCTGTTCCTGGCCTTCACAATGGCCTGCACCAAACCGGGAATAGTGTATTTCTTTGCTTCCATGTGGACGTTGCATCCCATTTCTCGAAGCGTCGCCGAAGTAATCGGACCAATGGAAGCGAAGTGGATGCCTTCGCATCGTTGATTTCGTTTCGACTTGCCCGCCGTATCAGTTCCCAAGAGGACAAAGAAATTTTTTACTGTGGATGAACTGGTGAATGTGATCACGTGGGGACGTCGCCGCGGGTTGGCAAGTACTGCGCGCAATTGCTTGCGTGAAGCTGTTGGCACTACGGTCTCGTAGGCTTCCACGACATCGACAACCGCTCCTGCTTTGCGCAGTTCATCTGGGATCACATCACGCGCGACTTTTGCTCGCGCCAGGAGTATCCGTTTCCCTGACACTTTATTTCGCAAGGCTTTGACGACCATCTCAGCCACATATTCGCGGGGCATGACATTGACACGACCGCCGCGATCCTCCACAGCTTTTTTTGTGGAAGGACCGATGGCTGCGATTTTCGAATACCGCAACGCATTTTTACTCAGACCTAATTCTTGCAAGCGCGCCCAAAATGCGTTAACGCCATTCACGCTGGTAAGAATGATCCAGTCGTAGTTTCTGAGGTTTAGCAGTGCCGTATCCAACGCCCGATAAGAGCGCGGCTTGCGAATTTCAATGAAGGGGATTTCCACGACTTTTGCGCCGCGCGCGCGCAGTTCCGCGGAGAGAACGCTCGCCTGATGACGGGCACGTCCGACCAGAACGCGGACGTTTTGTAATTGATTTTTTACGGGCATGGAAAATTTAAGAGCTACGGCTGCTGGGGAGCGACTGCTTCCCTTCCATAGACTTTCCGCAAAATAGCGTCGCCACCCTGCCGCAGTAAAGCATCCGCCACGGCATTTCCCAATGCTATTGGATCATTTCCCTGCCGAACTTCGCGCAGCACTTTTCCGCCATCTGGATCGGCGACGACCCCGTGTAGTTGCAATTCTTCGCCAAGCAACTCGGCGGAAGCTCCAATCGGGACCTGGCAGCCGCCTCCCATGCGATTGAGCAAAGCTCGTTCGCAAGTGGTTGTTAGCCGGGCTGAGTGGTCGTCCAGCACTTTTATCTGGCCGACCGTCTTCGCATCCGCGGCGCGAACTTCGATGGCGAGAGCGCCCTGGCCTGCCGCGGGACACATTACATCCAAGGGGATGACCTGCCGCACAAGTGCCGTTTTCTGAAGCCGATTGAGTCCTGCCGCCGCCAGAATAATCGCGTCATATTCGCCTGACTCCAGTTTGCGCAGACGGGTATCCACATTGCCGCGCAAAGGATAGATTGTTAAGTCAGCTCTGACAGCCTTCAACTGTGCCTGGCGGCGCAGGCTGCTTGTGCCGACCCGCCCGCCCTGAGGCAGCGCATCTATATTTTCGAATTTCCGGGAGCAAAATACGTCGCGGGAGTCTTCGCGGGACAAAATCGCCACGAGTTCAAATTCCGGGGAAATTTCGGTGGGCAAATCTTTCAAGCTGTGGACGGCGAGATCCACGCGGCCCTCCGCGAGTGCGTCTTCAATTTCTTTTGTGAACATACCCTTGGCGCCAACCTTGGACAGGGCAACATCAAGAATTTTGTCTCCGGTGGTATGAATGATTTCAATTTCAACGTCATGCCCGCGAGAGCGCAGCAATGCGGCAACATGGTCCGCTTGCCAAAGCGCGAGTTGCGAACCGCGCGAACCTATCCGGAGAAGACCCATTTAATCTTTGCTCCACGGGCCGCCGGAATCTCCGCCGGATTTTGCCTGTCTGGCTTCCAGGTTGAAAAGCCGCTTGACCACGTCAATTACGGTGGTCGCTTCTGATTCGCGGGCGGCGGTCTTTAACGTGTGGATGGGCGTGTGCATGATTTTGTTCACAATCCCTTTGGTCAGCGACTCGATGACCATTTCCTGATCAGGCGTCAACGGCCCCAGGCGTCCGCGGACGCGGTCAATTTCCGCCTGGCGAATGGTTTCTAAATGGTCTTGCAATGAAACGATGGTTGGGACGACGTTCAAGGTCTGCATGCGTTCCTGGAAGCGCTGCACCTCGACGTCAATAATCGCCTCGGCGCGCTCTGCTTCTTTAGTGCGATCCGCGACATGGGAGACGACTGCCTGCTGTAGATCGTCAATGTCGTAAACGAAAATTCCGTCGAGCTTATTGAGTTCGGGATCAACATTTCGTGGGACCGCGATATCAATGAAGAACATGGGACGGTTCTTTCGCCGGCTCAGGAACAACTCTCCGTGCTCGCGCCGGAAGATGGCATGCGGGGCACCGGTGGAGGTAATGACAATATCAGCGCGGTCGCAGGTGTCGTAAAGCTGGGAGAACTGTATGGCCTCACCGTTAAACTTTTCGGCGAGCTGCACCGCGCGATCGTATGTGCGGTTGGCGACAAAAATGGAGACCGCGCCATTGGCCAGCAAATGCCTGGCGGCGAGTTCGCTCATTTTCCCCGCGCCCACCAAATAAACGTGCTTGCCATGCAGGGAGCCGAAGATTTTCTTTGCCAGCTCCACGGCCACTGAAGCCACGGAAACAGCGGAAGAGCCAATCGCGGTTTCGGTACGCACACGCTTAGCCACGGCAAATGCGCGTGTCAGCAGTTGATCCAGTTGCGAGTGGACAGCTCCCAGAGCGCGCGCCGAGGCGTAGGCTTCTTTCACCTGACCGAGGATTTGCGGTTCGCCAACAATCATCGAATCGAGACTGGAGGCGACGCGGAACAGGTGCCGTACGGCTTCCTGTTCGCGCATTTCGTAAAGATGCTTGTCATACTCGGCCAGATTGATGGGGAAATAATCCTGCAAGAATGCGCGCAAATTGACCGCGCCATTGCTGGTGCGCGTCAGGATTTCCACCCGGTTGCAGGTGGAAAGAATCATCGCTTCTTCCACGCCGGGGTGCTGCGATAGTTTCCGTAAAGCGTTGGGAACTTCGGACTCCGGCACCACGAGCCGCTCCCGCACCTCCACGGGGGCACTCACATGATTTACGCCGATGAGCTGAAAATTCATGACCGGACAAATCCGTGAATTGCGCTAAAGTAATTCGCCGCCCAGGCAATGATGGCGGTGGCAAAAGCCCCGGTAGCCAAGTATGCCGCGCGGCGTCCGCGCCAGCCTGCTGTCCAGCGCACATAAATCAAAAGTAGATAGACGGCCCACATCAAAATCGAGAGCAAAATTTTCGGGTCGGAATATTGCACGCGGCCATAGGTGGCCTCGGCCACTACGATTCCCGCGAGCAGACCGAGCGTCATGCAAGGGAATCCCAGCGCCAGCGAACGAAAACTGATGTCATCGAGCACCTGCAACGCGGGCAGGCGGGAAAGCAGTCCGTTGGATCGCTTGGCTTTCAGCGTGCGTTCCTGAATCAGATACACGAAGCTGGCGCCGAAGCTCAATATCAGCGCCGCGTATCCAAAAAAGATGAGCGCAATGTGGACGATCAACCAATCCTTGCGGGTGCTTGGCACCATGGAGAGAAAGCGTTCTTCTCCGGTAGCGGCGACGAAGGTCAACAGAAACACCAGCGGAAAAACGATAATGCCCGGCGAGGTGGTTTTGTAGATCAGGTAGACAACCATGAACATCGCCATGATAAGAAAGGCGAGCAGCGGTTCGGCGTTATGCTCCGCGGCCAAAGTAATTTGCCGGGCGGGCAAAATGTTTTCCGCGAGCGAGACGAATTCAAAAATCATCCCTAGATAAGCCGCCTGCAATGCAATCCGGTTGGCCCGCTGGGTGGTACGCCCAAGAGCTATCAGGACGTACACCAAGCCTATGCCGTAGCAGCCTAACGCAACTCGCAGCCAAAACAATGCCATTGGAATGAAGAAGGATGAGCCCGAGACTGAGTATTCGCGGAGGCCCATTCGCCTACTGCGATTATAGCCTTCAAGGGCTGCGACGGAGAGTCAGAAGATCGTCGGGAAGCAGCCATCAAAGGCCGCTTCCCGATCATCCCATCGGAGACTAGTTGGTGAGCGGGGCCCGGTCATGGAGGTGATTTAAGGCGATGGAGCCAGCAAATGATTGATCATCCTTGACGCCGGGAGTTACCTGGGAAGGCCGGAAGTCAGGCTCATGGAGAATCCAAATTTTATCGGTCCGCGCTACCGGTATCGCCATCAGGAACACGTAAGAGGCGCCATCCATTTGGAATGAAATGCGGCTTTCCCGGACTTTGCCCTCCACGGCCCCGGGGATAGGAGATAACGCTAGAACAAAGCGCCCAGTCTCTGGCGTGTAAATATTCTCGCCCCATCCTTTTTCAATATCGGTAGCCATGAGCCCTTCAAAATCGAATACTTCTTTTTTGTTCCGTAGCAGCACCGGAGAAACGATTCGCATGACGTCCGGCTCAGGGTCAATGCTGTTCTCCCCAGCAATCGTCGGCAAATGATCTGTGAATTTGCCCGTTACTGTTATGGGAGTGGATCCTTCGCCTTCGACCTTCAATGTCTCACCCGGCTGAAATGTATATTCTGTTTCGGGCAAACCATCAATGTCGCTGGTCGAACCAACTGTTGCAGTTTCTCCTTTGACAAAAGGTTTGAAAATCGTACGCACTCCCAACCGCACCCGATCACCATCTAACCCCAAAACTCTGTAGCCGCTAACCAGCAACCCGGATTGCACTGGTTGCACCAAAACACATGGCGCTGAATGCTGACCTTGGGTCAGTAAAGGGCACAATACCGCTTTAATGTCCGCAGTTTTGATGTTCAATATGAGTGCTAGCCCCTGCGTCTGCGCTCGCACACGCACCACAATAAGACCCGATGCAAGGCCCATAACCGCGACCAACAACAAAGCGAACGCGAATCTTGGAATTCGCATGGTTTGCCATCCTTTCGTCCACAAATTTGATTTGCTTTGATTTGCTGTCTTCCACGTCCCAACCAGCGATGGTTCGATGGGCGCCAGGCTGGCCTCACGACGCAACTCCGCGCCCATCTCCGCAAATTCCGCCAATCGCATTTTGCACGTTTTACATTGACCGATATGTTCCGCTGCAGCCGGCGGAATCTTTTCGCCGTCGACCAGAGCTGAAACGAATTCACCTGTTTCTTCGCATTTCATACGTGCTCCTTGGGTCCTTGCCCCGGACCTTTCCAGATTTTCCGCAGTGCCTCGCGGGCCGTGAACAATCGCGACCTCACTGTTCCCACGGGTATTTCCAAAATTGCCGCGAGTTCTGAATATGATTGCCCTTCCACTTCCCGCAGCCACAGCAACGCCCGTTGTTCCTCAGGAAGATGACCGAGTGCATCGCTCACAATCGAAGTTCTTTCAGTCGAAGATATCGCTGCTTCCTCTTCTCTGCGTTCCTCTTGTTTGGTTTGCTTTCTCCACCAGTCCGCCGCGCGCTTCCTTCCAATCCCATAGAGATACGCTTGCAAGGTTCCACGTTCGGGCTGAAAGCCGTTGGGCCGTTGCCAAATTTGTGTGAATGTCTCTTGCATAATGTCTTCGGCTGTTTGCTTATTGCCCACCAATAGCCGCAGGAATGCTTGCACCCGAGGTGCATGATTCTGGTAAAAGCCACCGAATGCTGCGGCATCTCCTCGGCGGATTTGTTCCCAAAGTTTCTGGTCGTCAGCCAATCAACTTCTCCACACTGTTATTCGGGACGGGCGTTCAAAAGGTTCACACGTTACCAAACTAATTCTGGCCATTCTGATTTGGAAGGAAATTTAACCGCGCGGAAGTTTCGGTGAAAAGAACTAGAAATCAGGAATATGGCGAATTTTTAATGTTTTATTAGTGCTTAGGAGCAGGAATGAGAGAGGCATAGCAAGGTACTTATTTGACCGGAAGGTCGCGTTGGCAGACGTCCGCCGGGGATTGCGCTTCGCTGGAGGAAACCGTCCTAGCTCAACCGCTCGATCAAGGTTCGAGAGGATTTCACACTCCGGACAGAGCAGGGCATCGGGCAAGACGTCTTTCAAAATGACGCCATGACCTGCCGCTTCCTGCGCGATTTCGCGACCTAAAACGCCAGCGTCAATTTACGCGGCAAAAATTTCCGCAAACTATGCGCCTTTTTCGAGCTGAGTCACCATGGCGGACAAATGCATGCTGGCGCCGCGAAGATATTCGGCGAGCTTCTTTTTCTCATCCGTGTCCATCATGTAAATGGATGCGCCAATGCGTCGCACCGTGCTGGTAATGTCATCCACGTAATTCATGGTGCGGATCAATTCTCCTGTAGCTGCCATAATTGCT
>JANWKU010000014.1 GCA_025451215.1 Terriglobales bacterium | reverse complement strand
GAGTGCTCCCACTTAATCATTTCTAATGTTGTGGAAAGGCTACGGAAAAAGCGCACCATCACATTCTAATGCAATTTTTCTTCACGATCCCATCCGAAGCAAGACATCCTCCCGGAAGACGTCGCCGGAACCTCCAATAGCACTACTGCGCGGGAGCATAGTACCCAGTTCGCGCGCGCACGTGAAGAAATTTCCAGCCGGTCGGCATCAGGAGCTTTACGCGGATTTTGTGCCACTTCCCGTCGCGGGGGATATTCTCCGGACGGTATCCCAGCACGTATTGGTTCCTAAGTTGCTGGCCTACGTGCGAGGCAATTGCGGGAAGATCATCGGGATCATCCACGGAAAACGCCTCCCCCCCGGATACATTCGCTATCGACGAGAGCAACACTGGGCCCAGCGCTTCTTCTTGTGTAGGAAACGTATGGTCATAGATTCCAATGGCATAAACCATTACGTCCGCTTCTTTCACCTGTGAAGTCACTTCGTGTTCCGTGTAACGGCTTCGATTGTCTCCACCATCGGAGATAATCAGCAAGGCCCGCCGGGGCTGCTTTGCTTGGCGCATCTTGTTCAGTCCCAGATAAATCGCATCCAGCAGTGCCGTGCGCCCACCAGTCCCCACCAGAAATAGTTCGCGTTCGAGTTGCTCCGGATCGGTGGTAAAGTTCCCCACCAGATTGGGCTGGTTGGCAAACGTGATCATGAAAAATTCATCCTGCGGGTTGGCCGCTTTGCAGAATTCCTGGACGGCTTCTTTGGCGCGCGCCATCTTACTCTTCATGCTGCCGCTGGTGTCCAGAATAATGCCAACGGAAATCGGCACATCTTCACTGGAAAAGTGCTGAATCTCCTGCTGGCGCTTATTTTCGTAGATTTTGAAATTCTGCTTGTCCAATCCAGTGATGACGCGATCACTCTGGTCGGTGATGGTTACCGGGACCAAGACCAAGTCCACCTTTTTCTTAATCACGGGAGTAATTGGACCTGTAGCCGGAAAGGTCGTCATTGCCCCGGCAGGTGGCAAAATGTGCACATTGGGAACATCGTCCATTTGCTGCGCGAACACGCGCATGCTAAAGAAGATGAACCAGAACAGAACAACCTGCGAACTTCCTAAAATATTCCTGCTTCGGACTGCCATAGTCAGCCTCGTTCATCGGCAGCCGAAAGAAACGCTTTAGCATTTCTTCCCGCATCTTTTTTGTAGGCGTTCAGACCAGCCGCGCACAATCAACTGGAAGCTGTAATGCAGAGGCAAACATTCTGGACGACGGCCTGTGAAAAGTGCAAGAATCCGTAGTTGTTGCAGAACATAAATGAAGAGTTAACAATGCGCGCTACGCATTTCTACTGGAGCTTTGCCGTACGATCTCCAAAAGAAGCTGTAGATTGCCGTCGCTGTTCATTTGCTCTCTGGCCCCGTTTAAAAATCCTGCTATGCTTGCCATAGATTTTCCAACGAATACATGTCTCCTGAATCATTGATGTGGTTAGGGTTAGGCTTTCTGGTGGGCGCCATTGCCGCATGGCTGGCGCTGGCGGCGCGCTCGGCCTCTCTGCGTGCGCGAAACTCCTTGATGGAAGCCGATTTGGCCGCTCTGCGGCGGGAACTCGCCGCTCAACAGGAGAACAATACCCAGCTTCGCGTGGACGTGGCGGGCCTTAAATCCACGCTGACCCACGAGCAGAAACTTCATACGGAAAAACTCGAGGTGCTCGACCGCGCCAGCGAAGAGTTGACCAAAACATTTAAAGCCTTGGCGGCTGAAGCGTTACGCACCAACAACAGTTCTTTTTTAGAGCTGGCCACCACCAGCCTGGAAAAATTCCAGAGTGAAGCCAAAGGAGATTTGGCCGCGCGGCAAAATGCCGTGGAAGCGCTAGTCGTTCCCATTCGAGAATCTTTAGGCAAGGTAGACGCTCAGATCCAGCAGATGGAGCAGCAGCGTGGTTCCGCCTATGCCACTCTCACCGAACAAGTACGGTCTTTAATTTCCACTCAGGAACAACTGCGCGGGGAAACTGGCAATCTGGTCAAGGCCTTGCGTGCTCCTTCGGTACGCGGACGATGGGGAGAAATTCAGTTGAAGCGGGTGGTTGAAATGGCTGGAATGCTCTCCTACTGTGACTTCGGAGAACAGAAGACTATCTATAACGGCGACGAGCGCCTTCGGCCTGACCTTATCGTAAAACTCCCCGGCGGCAAAAATATTGTGGTGGACGCTAAGACTCCTCTCGAGGCTTATTTGAACGCCGTCGAAACCAGCGACGACGAATTGCGTCGCGTCCAGCTGCGCGAACATGCGCGCCAAGTTCGCACCCACATGAACCAGCTCAGCGCGAAAGCCTACTGGTCGCAATTCAATTCTTCGCCGGAATTCGTGGTGATGTTCCTTCCCGGCGAAACATTCTTCAGCGCCGCTCTCGAACAGGATCCCGGATTGATTGAAGAAGGCGTGAATCATCAGGTAATTCCCGCGTCACCTACCACGTTGATTGCACTGTTAAAGGCCGTGGCGTTTGGCTGGCGGCAGGAGACGCTTGCCCGCAGCGCCCAGCAAATCAGCACGCTGGGAAAAGAACTTCACGATCGTCTCCGCGTTCTCGCATCGCATTTGGAAAATGTAGGCAAAGGGCTGGATCGCGCTGTGGAGTGTTACAACAAAGCCGTGGGAACGCTGGAAAGCCGAGTGCTGGTTTCCGCGCGTAAATTTGGAGAACTAGGGGCGCCCATCGTGGAAGAGATTGGCGAACTCGAGCCGATTGAAACCACCACCCGCACGCTGGCCCTTGATTTTGACGATGTGCCGCAAGAATCCGAAAAAGATGCAGCCACGGAAAGTTCCGCGGATTGAAGCTTAAAGCCTACTGCACATCCGCCAGTTCTTTTGCCCTCTGCACTGCCCGTACCACAGCCTTAATCAGCGTCACGCGCAGTTTCCCTTCTTCCAATTCCATGATGCCGTCGATGGTGCATCCCGCCGGAGTGGTCACAGCGTCTTTCAACAACGCAGGATGATCTCCAGTTTCGAGCACCACGGTGGCCGCGCCCATGGTGGTTTGTGCCGCCAGTAATGTCGCAATGTCGCGTGGTAATCCTACCTTCACACCGGCCTCAGCCAAAGATTCCAGAATGATGTAAATGTATGCTGGCCCGCTGGCGGACAGTCCGGTAACAGCGTTCATGTGTTTTTCATCCACCACCACGGTGCGGCCCACCACGCTGAAAAGCGCGCTGGCGATTTCCAGATGTTTGGCATTGGCAAACTTGCCTTTGCACAGAGCCGTCATTCCCACGCCCAGCACGCAGGGCGTATTGGGCATGGCCCAGATCACGGGGATATCCTTCTGCATGGCGCGCTCAATCCGGCCGGTGGAAACCGATGCAGCCACGGAAATAATCATCTGGCCGCTGGAAATCTCCGGGCGAAGTTCGGTAAGTACGTCTTCTACCATCTGCGGCTTCACGCAGACGAATACGATGTCAGCGCCTTTGACCGCGGCGCGATTATCGGTGCCGACCGAGATTCCATACTTCGTGCTCAATTCTCGCGCGCGTTCTTCATGCTGCACCGTGGCAACCGTTCCCTTGCGCGACAAGAGCCCCTTTTCCAAAAGCGCTTTTAACAGGATGCCGCCCATTTTTCCGGCGCCAAGAACCGCGATTTTCTTTTTTGAAAAATCCGAATCCATGTTGATCTAGCCCTCAGGTTTCATCTGCGGTGCATGCGCCGCCGCGATCTACTGGAAAGTCCGACAGAATATCACATCAGCAAGTGTAGCTTGCGGGCGCGCAAAAACGGGGACACTACCCAAAAGCGGCAATGATTTCCCGGCTAAAAATGCCCATGCCATACATGCGGCAACAAATGCCTAAACAAGCAGTAAGCACTCGGGAGAAACCCGCACAATTTAGTGACTTGGCCCTCTGAGAAGTACAGGAACCCGGGTAACGTGCCAGAAGGACATCGAAAACGGACGACGTACCTTTGCGCGTCCACACAGCACCTAAGAGACCTACCCCAACTCGCAATCACAACGGACACTACGCTTGCTGCACAACGGAATCGCTTATGAGGTCAGCGATTTTGGAAGGTGCGGCAATCCCCCCGGCCTGCAGATAAAAATGCAGCCGGCAAAATTGAGGTCTCCCCCGTGAAGGATCTCAAATCGCGTTTTGCGATTTTTGGTATTGCGCTTGTAATTTTGCCGTTGTTGTTTGTGATGATGGGTTGCCAGGGTTTGGTGGCTGACCCGCATCGTGCGTCCAGCCAGCCCAGCCTGGTACTGGGAACCTCCACCATCAGTTGGACAAATGTCGCCGTAGGCTCCAGCCTCACGCTCACTGATACTCTGTCCAATCCTGGCGGCGCAAACATCACAATCAACAGCGCCAGCATTTCCGGAGATGCTTTCCAGATTCTTTCTCCGTCATTTCCTGTAACACTGGCGCCGGGACAGACCGCAACCATCAGCATCGCTTACACACCCTCTGCTGCGGGCACTGACACTGCCATGGTCACCATTTCGAGCAGCGCCGCGAATGCCGCGCTCTCGATCAGCTTGAACGCGACGGCAGTTGCGGGCGGACAACTTACCGTAACGCCTACGAGCTTTGCGTTCGGAAGCGTAAACGTGGGCAGCAGCCAGACGTTGAGTGGAAGCTTTTCGAACCCGGGAAACTCCAGCGTTACCGTGACCCAAGCCGCGATTTCCGGAGGCAACTTCACGCTGAGCGGAGTCACGTTTCCTTTGACGATCGCGGCGAACCAGAGCGCGCCGTTTTCCATTGCATTTCAGCCCGCGCAGAGCGGAACACAAAGCGGAAGCCTTTCCCTTACAGCCAACGTTCCCGCTGCCGGCTCACTGCGAGGATTCAGACGTTCCCGATTGATTGGGCACGCTACAACCTCCGTCTCGATGAGTGTTCCTTTGACGGGAACAGGCATGGCAACCGGGCAACTAACAGCCGCGCCCGGCAATTTAAGTTTTCCAAGCATTCAATCGGGCAAATCTGAACAACTGACGGAAACTTTGACCAATTCCACGAGTTCCAGCGTTACGATTTCCAATGCCACCGTGGCGGGCACCGGCTTCACTTTGACGTCTCCGTCCTTTCCCGTGACGGTCGCGGCAAACCAGAGCGTCGGAATCACTGTGACGTATGCCCCGCAGAGTACCGGTACCGCCACCGGCACGCTTGCGATTGCCAGCAACGCGCCGAACAGCGCATTGAGCTTTGCGCTCGCGGGCACGGCCACCGCCGCGTCGACTGGCACGCTCAGCCCCCAGACAGCCAGCCTTGGATTTGGAAGCGTGCAGATGGGCAACGCTCCTACGATGTCAGAGGTGTTGACCAATACCGGTAGCGCTAGCGTCACCATCACAGGCGCGACCGCGACCGGAACGGGTTACAGCCTGACCGGCATGACTACGCCCATGACGATAGCTGCGGGCGGCACCGCGACGTTCAGTGTGAAACTTGCAGCGCAAACAGCGGGAACAGCCAGCGGGAATGTCGCCATTGCCAGTAACGCCAGCAATACCACTTTGAATATTCCTCTCTCCGCGACCGTGGTGACGGCCGGAAGCCTTACTTCCAATCCATCCAGCGTAAGTTTTGGCACAGTGCAAACCGGCAGCAGCACCCCGAGCACGGTCACCCTTACAAATTCCGGAGGCTCCAGCATTACGATTTCCGCAGCCACCGTTACAGGAACTGGTTACAGCCTGAGCGGCATGACGGTACCAGCGACAGTCGCCGCTGGCCAGACGGCCACATTCACCGTGACGCTTGCTCCGCAAGCAGCGGGAACCCCGACAGGCAGCGCAGTAATCAGCAGCAATGCTTCCAATGCCACGTTGACTATCCCTCTTTCGGCAACAGTCACGGCCCCTGGCAGCGTCAGCCCAACGCCTTCCAGCGTGAGCTTCGGCAACGTGGTAGTTGGCAATAGTCAATTGCTCTCTGAGACGCTGAAAAACCCTGGCGGCTCAAGCATTATCGTGTCGCAGGCAACAATTACAGGCTCGGCATACACCATCAGCGGACTCACGCTTCCATTAACGCTTTCCGCGGGACAGAGTTTTACCTTTGGAATTAACTTCGCTCCGACGACCACTGGCACCAATTCCGGCAGCCTGCTCATCGTTTCCAACGCGGCCGTGCCGAACCTTACGCTGTCGCTCAGCGGGACAGGCACATCAGTCGGAGCGCTCAGCGTAAATCCCAATCCTTTGGCCTTCGGCAGCGTCACCGTCAATGCCAATAAACCTCTCACAGGGCAACTGGTGGCCACAGGAGGCACTGTTGTTGTGACTTCGCTAATGTCGAATAGCGCCGAATTTTCTGTCAGCGGCATTTCCCTGCCCGCTACGGTCACGCCAGGAAGCAACGTTGGATTCACTGTGACCTTTACCCCGCAAGCGACCGGATCTGCCTCCGCCAATGTCACCGTCGCCAGCAACGCTTCGAACCCATCGCTGCAGGAGCCGCTGACAGGTTCAGGCACGGCCCCTGTGTCGCATAGCGTAGGCTTGTCCTGGAGCGCCAGCACCTCCACCGTGACCGGATACAACGTCTATCGCGGGACCGTCTCCGGAGGCCCGTACAGCAAAATCAACTCCTCCGCGGACGCGAACACCAGCTATACGGATTCCAGCGTCCAGAGCGGGACCACGTACTTCTACGTGACCACCTCCGTGGATAGCAGCGGAAACGAGAGTGTTAACTCCAACCAGGTATCGGCAGCCATTCCCACTCCGTAGACGTTCAGTGGAAACGAACGATTGGCTCCCAAGAGCAACGGCGCCTCCAGTACAACTGGAGGCGCCGTTGCTCTTGGGAGCAGAATGATGCCGACGCAGATGACACCGCTATTTTTGATCACATTTCTGCAGCAATTCCGCGATGCGTTCGCCTGTGCGTCCATCCCAGAGCGGCGGTATCGCGCCTTTTTTGGCGCGGCCCTGCAAAATATTTTCGAGTTCGCGGCTGAGTTTGACACGATCCGCGCCCACTAAAGTATTGGTCCCCATAGAAACCGTGACCGGACATTCTGTGCTGGCACGTACCGTGAGGCAAGGAACTCCGAGATAGGTGGTTTCTTCCTGAATACCGCCAGAGTCGGTGATGACGGCGGTGGCTCGGCTCTGCAAGGCGAGGAATTCAACATAGGGCAAAGGCGGCAGCAGTCGAAGCTGGCCTGTGTGCAGCCCAAAATCGGCGATGCGTTGCTGCGTACGGGGGTGTGCGGGAAACACAATCGGCAACTCTTCGGCGATGGCCAGCAGTGACGAAAGAATTTCCCGCAACGCGACGCCGTCATCCACATTCGAAGGACGATGCAAAGTGACTAAAACATATTTGTCGGGAAGTCCGTTTACCGAGCACTCCCGGGCGGCTGGGAGAAGTTGCACGAGAGAGTCGATCATTACGTTGCCAACACGATAAATTTTCTCGGAGGCAATTCCTTCACGTTGAAGATTGGCGTCCGCATCTTCCGAAGGGGTAAAGAGCAAATCACTCAGCTGGTCGGTAACCAGGCGATTGATTTCTTCTGGCATAGCACTATCTCCAGAGCGGAGACCAGCCTCCACGTGGCCAACACGAATATTCAGTTTTGGAGCAGACGAGGGCGCCGGCGAGCGTTGTGTTCACGTCTCCGTAAACCAACACCAGGTCGGGCTTGCGTTCCACCACCACAGGCTCAAGGCGGGCCATAACGTCCGCCGTCTGTTGCGCATGCGAAGCGGAGCCCACCGCCAGATTCACGTCAGCGGTGGGGATGGCGAGCTGCTGAAAAAATATGTCGGACATGCCCGGATCGTAATGCTGCCCTGTATGCACGAGCGTCTGCGAGAAGCGCGCACGATTTTGCAGCGCGCGCCAGACAGGCGCCAGCTTCATGAAATTCGGCCGTGCTCCAACGATATGCAAAATGTGCATAGATTTTTTAGGCTGCTGCGACGTCTGCTTACTGAGGACGAAACGCATCCGCGTATTGCCATGAAATCCTGGAGCGGAGCACGATACGAGGACTTATTTTATCAACATTTCTTACCTGCAATCCCTTCCCTCTCCTCTTCAGGCAGTTAACGGATGGGAAAGGTATGCAAACCTATGAGTATTTGCATGCCCCTCCGGAACCTTCATGGCTTAGAGATTTTCCTGAACACTAGAGGCATGAGGAACCTCCCCCGATTCTCAGGCAAAGTTCTGGTTCTGTCGCTCATTGCGGCAGGAATGTTTTTTTGTAACCAAACAGTGATCGCGCAGCGGCGGACGTCTTACCGGTGGTATCAGCCTTCCTTGCGCGCGAGTTCCTCCTCCCTGAACTTCAGCACTGTGCAAGATGGCAGCAGCAAGAAAATTTCGGAGACGTTGACCAACAGTGGCCGCAGCAGTATCACGATCTCTTCGGCCCAAGTCAGCGGCACGGGGTTTAGTGTCAGCGGCATGAGCACGCCTCTAACGCTGGCTGCCGGGCACAGTTACACCTTCCAGGTGGTGTTTGCTCCGAAGAGCAGCGGCGCCAGCAGTGGCAGTATTGCCGTGACCAGCAACGCTCCCCAGGTGACGATCAGCCTCTCCGGAACTGGAGCGGGCACTGGGACTCTGGCAGTCACGCCCGGAATTATGTATTTTGGCAGCCTGGCTGTGGGCACAAGTAAGAGCCTAGTGGGGACGCTAAGCGCGAGCGGATCCACCGTAGTAATTTCATCTGCAGGCACCAATAGCGCTGAGTACACCATGAGCGGCATTCAGCTGCCATTGACGATTGCCGCAGGCAAGACTGCCTCTGTCACGCTCACATTCAAGCCACAGAGCAGCGGAGCAGCCTCGGGCACGGCGTCGTTCACGAGTAACGCAAGTAACTCGTCGGCGACGGAAACATTATCGGGGACTGGAACCACATCGAGCGGATCGGGATCAACGCCGACGCACAGTGTAAGTCTTACGTGGAAAGCGAGTAGTTCTTCCGTAGCTGGCTACAACGTGTACCGAGGCGCGAAATCCGGCGGGCCGTACACAAAGCTAAATTCATCCACGGATACGGCAACGTTGTACACGGATGGCGCGGTAAGCGCCGGGAGCACGTATTACTACGTCACGAAAGCCGTAAGCTCCGCAGGAGCTGAGAGCACGGCCTCAAACGAGGTGAAGGCGGTCGTTCCCACGCCGTAAGATGTTTCCCAAAATGGCAGGATTGGGAAAAGAGATTGATAATGACAAGTTTTCCACCGCAGGTGGTTACTAGTTTGCAAACGGGTTGGAGGACTTAGAAAACAAAAGTGGCTTTTTCTGCAAAGAAGGTAACTTTCCTGTTGTAAACATGAGGTTTTCCTATATCTTTGCGAGTCAAAACTTCCTACCCCAATTTCGCAGGGCGAATTTTGGGCCCTGATAAATAGCATTCCCGATTCCGAATCATGGTTACTGAGGTGAGGTAATACCTGTCCGTAAGGACTATGTATGGAAGGACTCTAGCAGAGAAGGTTTTGGACCGCGATAATCCGTTGCATGAGGTGCTTGGTGAAGACTCCCCTATATCGACTAGCGCCAGTGCTGTTATTGACAATATGGATGGTCGGCTGCGCCGGCACGGTCGGAAGTCCGAACGCCGCCACGGCGGCTCCAGGTAGCGGTTCAGGATCGAACACGCAAGCGACGTTGAACGTCACGCCTGCGACTATGAGTTTTGGCAGCGTCGCGGTGGGCAGCAGCAAATCCCTGACGGCGATGTTGTCGGCCACAAGCGGTGACGTGCAGATTTCCGCCGCTGACTGGAATGGTCAGGGCTATTCCTTGAGCGGCGTCTCCTTCCCGCTTACAGTGCCTTCCGGAAAGAGCGTCCCGGTCACAGTAGTCTTCACGCCCACGACCTCAGGCAGCACGCCGGGCAGCGTAACCTACGCAAGCAATGCCTCAGATTCCAGCTTAAACGAATCGCTTACCGGGACAGGCACTTCCTCCACAGGGAGCACGCAGCATAACATTACTCTTTCCTGGAGTGCCGGTTCTTCTCCCGTCGCGGGCTACAACGTGTACCGCGGAACAGCTTCAGGCGGGCCGTACACCAAGATCAATCCTTCCTTGGAAACGGCGACTGTGTACACAGATTCAACCGTACAAGGTGCCACCACGTATTACTACGTGGCCACATCGGTGGATTCATCTTCGGATGAAAGCGTCTTCTCAAACCAGACGGTGGCTACAGTTCCGTAATCCTCACTAAGCACGATCATCTGGCTGATGCTTTCAGAACTTTGCGCGGGGGAGAGTCCGCTTCCTGACGCTGAAACCAATAAATCAGTAGAAAAATCACGCCCAGCGCTGCCATATAAAAAACGACCCCGCCCTGGTGGTGCAAACGCCCTGTCAGGAATCCGCGATTCACATGGACTCCCAGCATGGAGAGGGTAAATATCCGCACGACATTCTTCGCCACTGAAAGCGGCACCGCAATCAGGGTGACAATGGTTTTGCGCGCGATCGAACGCAGGAAAAACTGTGCTAGTACTATGCTGCTGACCAGCAGGATCAAGCTGGAGCGAATGCTGCTGCACTCGCGCGCTACCTCAATGGTCAAGCCAGGAATGCTGAGGATGACCCCATTCCGCAGGACGGGAATGCCAAAGAGTTGAAATGTCCAGGAGACGCCGGAGGCCGAGTATTGCTGCAACAGGCGGATGAGCAAATCGAGAAAAGATTGCGGCCAAGGAATGATCCAGAACAGGAAGCAAACCGGTAAGAGAAAAATCCGGAAGGCCGCGAGGCCGAAGCATGCGATAAACGAAGCGAGCCACCAGACAACAAGTCCGGTCATGGCATATGTGAGTTTGAGCCCGGACCCTGCCAACCATGTTCGCGTTGTGACGATTAAAAGCCCAATCGCTACAACGAAGAGAATCCCCGACACTATGTTCGTAGCAGGTTGTCTGCCGGAGCTAAATCTAGGGGAATTTAATCTCTTGCGCTCGACAAAAATCAGGGCTGCGCTGATTGGGACAATTAACAAGATATGCGTGTACTGATCATCCTGCAGAGCCAAGAACAGCGTCTTTGCAATCGGAGACCACCACAACAGTATAGAAATACCAAACAGTGCAATTACTCTCGGGTATTGCTTTTTGCTCATCTTCCCCTTTTTACGGGCTACAAATGCGACCCGGCCTCTTCGACTATATCTCTGTATAAAAGCTTGTAAACACTCTATGGAACCAAAAGGCAAAACAATCCGTGGGATCAGACCCACTTATTAACAATTTTTGCGATTTGAGGCTGGGTATGCAATTCTATAATGTACGAAGCTTACATCGTGACAGCCACTATAGTGAAAGTGGGAGATCCGATCTCCATCCCGCCTCCGCGCTTCAGCATTATCATAGCGGTTTATAACGACTGGGAACCGCTAGCTCGCTGCCTGGAATCCCTGGCGCAACAAAAAAATGCTCCTGAATTTGAAGCCATTGTTGTGGATGACGGAAGTGATCGGGTCGCGCCTGAATCCATTCTCCGCTGGAGTCAATCTTATCCGTTAATCATCATTCGGCAACCCCATGCATATGTTTCCGCCGCTAGAAACCGGGGAATCAACATCTCCAAAGGATCTATAGTCGTATTCGTTGACGCGGACTGCAGATTCCAAACGGATAGCCTTGCCGCTCTGAATGCAACAGTGTCTGACTCACCACATCACGATTATTTTCAACTACATCTTATTGGAGACTGCTCCACGCTGGTAGGGAGTGCGGAAGAATTGCGGCTCATAACCTTGCAAAACCACACGCTTCAGCCGAACGGTTGTATTCGATACTTAAATACAGCGGGATTCGCCATACGACGAAAACAAATCGATTTGGAAAAGGGTTTGTTTGATCCAACCCTCGTGAGAGCTGAAGATACATCTCTGTTAGCCAGCTTAATAGAGGCCGGCCATCTACCCTTCTTCGCCACGCACGCGACGATCCAGCATGCCATCCCACTATCTTTTGTGGAATGCCTCCGCAAAGATATTCAGTCCGCTCGTCTGGAAACGAAGGCATACGACGCTATATCTTCACGGGGAGTTAGAATCCAGATGAGTCATAGAGAGCGCTTGCGCCTGCTTAGGGAAATGTGGAAGATTTCCAGACAGCATTGCATCGGAAGATTGGCTTGGTTTGTTCTGGTAATCCGGCAAGGGTTGCGTTTAAGCATCTTTGTGGCTCACCGTGCCACGCGGAAATGGTCCAAGCCGAATCCGTAGCTCATGTGGTGATAGTTGGAGATAGATTCCCAAGTATTAAGAAGATGCCTCGCAGGAAAACTATGAAGGATTGCCGCAAATTTTATATTGATGGAAAATGGATTGACCCCACAAAGGCGAATGACTTTCAAGTCATCAACCCCGCCAATGAAGAACCAATCGCCACTATTTCTCTTGGTGGCGCTGCCGATGTTGACAAAGCCGTGAATGCGGCAAAAACGGCTTTTGAATCATACGCAGAGCTGTCTCTTGATAGGCGTATCGCGCTTCTGCAACGGATCATTGAAGTCTATCAGTCAAAGATGGAAGAGATGTCCCAGAGCATTTCGCAGGAGATGGGGGCTCCGATATCGCTTTCGAGGGCAGCCCAGGTTCCAGCGGGTTTTCGGCATCTGAAAGAAATCGTCAAGGTGCTTGAGCATTACCAATTCGAACAATTTAAAGGCTCTACGCTGATGCGGAAGGAGCCGATTGGAGTATGCGGGCTCATTACACCATGGAATTGGCCGATGAACCAGATCGTCTGCAAGGTAGCGCCAGCCCTCGCCGCTGGCTGCACTATGGTTTTGAAACCCAGTGAAATGGCGCCGCTCTCTGCTTATTTATTTGCTCAAATCATCCATGAAGCCGGCACTCCGCCTGGGGTTTTCAACCTCGTAAATGGTGATGGGGCGACCGTCGGAACGGCAATTTCTTCGCATCCCGGCGTGGATATGGTTTCCTTCACGGGTTCGACCCGGGCCGGTACGGCCGTCGCCACGGCTGCCGCTCCGGGCATAAAACGCGTGACTCAGGAACTTGGAGGCAAGTCAGCCAACATTATTCTCGAGGATGCCGACCTGAAAAAAGCAGTCAAAGAAGGTGTGCAATCATGTTTCCGTAACACTGGTCAATCTTGCGATGCACCTACGCGCATGCTCATTTCGCAGTCCAAAATGGCTGAGGCTATCGCGATTGCGAAGCAGGCTGCTGAAGCGACCCAGATGGGGGAACCATCACTGGAAGGTATACACATTGGCCCCCTCGCCAGCAAAGCCCAATTCGAGAGAGTCCAGCGTTTAATCCAGAAGGGCATGCAAGAAGGAGCAATGCTGGTAACCGGCGGCCCTGGCCGTCCTGACGGCATACTCAAGGGTTACTTTGTGAAGCCAACAGTCTTCTCGGAAGTTCACAATGACATGACTATTGCACGTGAGGAAATTTTCGGCCCTGTCCTTTCAATGATTCCTTATAAAGATGAAAATGATGCAGTACGCATAGCCAACGATACCCCTTATGGATTGTCGGGCTACGTGACATCTGGAGACATAGAACGGGCCCGCAAGATTGCAAAGCGGATTCGCGCGGGAAATGTTCACATCAATGGCGCTCGTCTTGATTTCGCCTCTTGTTTTGGAGGCTACAAACAATCTGGAAATGGGCGGGAATGGAGTGAGGCTGGGCTTGAAGAATTTCTTGAGCTGAAGGCCGTCTTTGGATACACGGCTGATGAAACGTAAGCCAAAGCGCCAGCGTTTCTAGTCACACGCAGCTGGTTCCCAGTCCCAACAGCGCAATCGCCAATCTTTCCCTTCCACCACCAGAGCTCCAGCATATTTGGCGTCCGATTGTAGAGAATGAATGCTCCAGCGAGAGCTATCGGCACTGTGTAACTGTTCTGGATGTCCCGGCGTAAGTGAAACGTGGAAGCTCTTTAGTGGAATCGACAAGCCCGCGCCTCTTGCTTTTACGTATGCCTCTTTCCGGGTCCAGCAGAGATAGAAGCCTGCAGCGCGCAAGTCTGGTGGCAATGCTTTCAGTTCCGCAACCTCGTGTCGAGAGAAATAACGGGCCGCGATTTCCTCGCCGCCGAAATCCTCAACGATTAACTCTATGTCAACTCCCACGTGGCGCTTTGCGGCAAAGGCAAGCAATGCCATACCGTGTGAATGGGAAACATTGAATTCGAGTTGCCCCTGATTGATTTCCGCGCACAAAGACGGCTTGCCGTGAGAACTGTAATCGAATTTTAGGGTCGCTGGAGGCCTTTTTACATATTTCCCCAGTAATTCACGCAGAATTCCACGTGTGGCAACAAAAGCATCTCGATCCTGCGAAAAAAAGAAACGGTTTGCTCGTACTCTCTCATCCGGCGCCAGGGTTGTTTCAAATTGACGGAGCACGTCCTCCTTACAATCGAGACGAGCACGCCACACGTGAATTTCCCCTTCGCGGAGTTCAAACTGATAGGGGGCTGGAGTCCAGGAATTAAAGATATAGTGCCTTTCTACACTTGATTCTTTCCCGCACGCGCCTCCAGGCGGGCCTTCTACATCCCGGCTCATAAGCAGTATGAATTGAAATTATGGCCGGACTAAGTACCTTTGAGAACAACTTTTGCATTTCAAGGGTAGGTATTCGCGAGAACAGACCTCGTAATATCAATATAACTCGTTTGTTTAGCGTTGCTTACTGTAAACCAACAAATGGCCTATTGATTGCGCTGTTCAAAAATGCGAGTAAGTAATTTTTGGGTAAGGCTGTAAAATAAGTCGGGTGGTGCAGAGACGAGCCGTCTGGAATAAGGGGCATTACCGAGGACAAACGTAATGACAGAATCGATGCCTGACCCATTGACAGCGCATATTGCGGGTTCAGATGACGATGTTACAAGACAGATAGTGCGCATCTGGAAGGAACTCCTGAGCCTCGATTCAGTTGGCTTTGACCAGAATTATTTCGATTTAGGCGGCGACTCATCCGTCGCGGTTCAGATGTTCACTCAGATTGAAAAGATATTTAAAGTCAAGTTGCCCTTGGCGACGCTTTACGAAGCCCCCACAATCGAAGAGCTTGCACGGATTCTTCGCGGCGATTCCTCCTCTTCAGGATGGTCGCCACTGGTAACCATCCAGCCGGAAGGTTACCGTCCTCCGATCTTTTGCTTTCATGGGGCTGGCGGAAATGTTCTGAATTACCGTGACCTTTCCAAGCATCTTGGTTCAGACCAACCATTCTATGGTTTGCAATCGCAGGGTTTGGATGGCTCTTGCCCTCCGCTTACGAAAATTGAAGATATGGCAGGTTTGTACATCAAGGAAATCCGAAAAGTGCAACCGCATGGCCCTTATTTCTTGGCGGGATACTGCGGAGGAGGGACGATTGCATTTGAAGCTGCGCAGCAACTCCAGTCAAGCGGCGAGGCGATTGCTCTACTTGCATTATTCGATACCATGGACTGGTCTCAAATCCACCTTACAGCGTGGAATATGAGCTTTTACCGCTTGCAGAAGCTGGTATTCCATGCGGCCGAATTCCTTAACCTTAATTGGAAGGGAAAATCCCAATTTCTTCGGGAAAAGATGGCGGTGTTGCGCAACAGAATTCCTGTGTGGCGCGGCATGCTTCGCGCCAAATTCGGCAATGGTGAATCTGGAGGAGCCAAGCCGGAATCCATGGTTCTTGCAGAGATATGGAAAATGAATGATCGGGCATGTGAAAGCTACGTCCCCCAACCGTATCCTGGAGTAATTACAGATTTTCGTCCCGCGAAACAATACCGAATATTCGATAAGCCGAATCTGAAATGGGACCGGTTGGCTCAAAAACAGCAAATCATCGTTCTACCCGTCTATCCTGCCAGCATGCTTATCGAGCCGTTTGTTGAGCAGTTGGCTATGGAACTGAAAAAGTGCCTTGATCAGACGGTCGAAAATAGCCCCGCCAGTCAAGTTTTGGCCAAACTTAAGTAAATAGGGTCCCCGACTTAGTATTTGACTCATTAAGTTCGTGTGACATAACTTATTGATAGTCTGGATCAATGAATTTCGAATGATCCAACGAGCTATATTCCCCCCTCCGCTGTTGTATCGGCGGCGATACCACTCAATTGTGAATGTTTGCGTGGTTCAAACGAGGAAAAATTGATGACAGCCGATGACGGTTGGTCCAAGACGTGGACGTACTTCGAGGGAGCGTGGCAGGAAGGTAATATTCCAATCATGGGTCCCCGCACTCATGCTGCCTGGCTTTGCTCCGTAGTATTTGACGGTGCCCGGGCATTCGAAGGCGTTACCCCCGATCTAGAACTTCATTGCGCGCGAGTCAACGACTCTGCAAAAAAGCTCTTTTTAAAACCCGTGGTTACGACTGAAAATTGGGTCAAACTCGCGCGAGAAGGGATCGCCAAGTTCAATCAGGAAGTCGCTCTTTACATCAGGCCAATGTACTGGGCCGAGAAAGAGGGGCCATGGGTACAGGCGCATATTCCTGATTCCACACGCTGGTGCCTCTCCATTTACGAGGCACCCATGCGGCCGCCGAAGGGCTTCTCGATTACGCTATCACCCTACCGGCGGCCAACGTTCGAGACCATGCCGGTGGATGCCAAAGCCGGATGCCTGTATCCGAACAATGCTCGTGCACTATTCGAAGCTCATGCCCGGGGCTTTGACAATGCGATTGTTTGCGATATGCTCGGGAATGTCGCTGAACTCGCAACCTCGAATATTTTCATGGCAAAGGAAGGGGTAGTTTTTACGCCCCTAACAAATGGAACATTCCTGGCCGGCATTACACGCCAACGAGTAATAGGACTGTTGCGCGAAAATGGCGTCACCGTAATTGAAAAAACGCTGACTTATAAAGATTTTGAGACTGCTGACGAAATTTTTTCTACCGGAAACTATTCAAAAGTTGTGCCTGCAACTCGCATTGGCGATCGTTCCCTTTCTTTTGGTCCGCTATACACCAAAGCACGAGAACTCTACTGGAAATTTGCTCATTCATGATTACCGGGTCATCCTTGGCGCCCAGTTCCACCATGATCGAAGCAATTGCTCCGATCTGGCAGCGAGTCCTGCAGAGAGCAAACATTGGCTTGGAAGATAATTTTTTCGATCTGGGAGGCGACTCTTCTCTAGCGCTCAAACTGTTCACTGAAATCGCACAAGTCTGTGGACGGGAACTTCCGCCGGTTACCATCTATCAAGCACCCACGATGGCAGCCCTCGCTGCATTACTGGAACAGCCCACCGCACCGCGATTCCCGGGGCTTGTCTTGTTAAAAGACGGCAATGGCGAGCAGCCGGTTTTCATTGCCCATGGGCTGGGCGGCAGTGTTATAGATTTTTATCAACCCGTGAAGCACATCGAATCGGGACATCCCGTATATGGCTTGCAGGCGAAGGGCATTGATGGGGTAGAAGAACCTTTCGATCGCATTGAGGATATGGCGCAATTCTATCTCGATGAAATCAAGCAGGTACAACCGCATGGCCCCTATCTCCTCATCGGTTATTCACTCGGCGGCCTGGTCACGTTGGAAATGGCGCAGCGGCTGTTGTCAAATGGCGAAAAAATAGCGTTGCTGGCCATCTTGGATGCATATCCGCACATGCGTTATCTGTCACGATTTCAACGCATGCGCCTCCTCATCCGCCAGATAAAACAGCGCCTCTCTACTTTTATGCGATTGCCGATTCGTGGAAAGACTACTTATATCCTGCATCCCCTGGAGAGAGGACTTCATATCTTTGGGTTTATAAGCGGACGCACTTCGTATCAACCCCCCGCTGGCGTATCGTTCAGCCCCACGATGCAACGCGTACGTGACCGTGCTTATCTAGCTTTGACAAATTATTGTCCCCGCTTTTATAACGGCAAAATAAAATTTATAAGAGCTGGAGATATTACAAACTTCCCCGCCAATCCCACTGCGGTATGGCAACGGCTAGCCGATAGATTTGAAGTCGAGACCATCCCTGGCGACCACTTGGGAATTATCACTACCCACTTCGACAAACTCGGCGCCGTACTTTCTCGATATCTGCAGCAATCATCGGCCGATACTCCTTATTGCAATCGTTAGACGGTCATCTGTTTGGCCAAAATGTCAGCGATACGTTCGCCAGTGTGTCCATCCCAAAGAGGTGGCACGCTTCCCTTCTTGGCATTTCCATTAAGCACTCGGGACAACTCCGCGCGCAGCTTGTTCGGATCGTGACCAACTAAGACATTGGTCCCCACGGACACGGTAATGGGGCGTTCAGTGTTCTCCCGTACCGTCAAGCATGGAACTCCAAGGTAGGTGCTTTCTTCCTGAATGCCGCCTGAATCAGTAATGACCACGGTCGCACGGCATTGCAAACCCAGAAAATCAACATAGGGCAGGGGATCGAGAACGTACAACTGTCCCGCACTTAATCCAAAATCGGCAATTCGTTTGCGAGTGCGCGGATGGGCCGGAAACACCACCGCCAAATCCTGGTTTACTTCTGTCATGGACTTTAAAATCCTCTTTAGCCGCTCGCTATTATCAACGTTGGCCGGCCGATGCAATGTGACCAGGGCATACCGTTCATAGGATTCCGCCACCTTATTTTTTCGCGCCGCGGGCAGCAGGCGCACCAGCGAATCGATCATGACGTTGCCTACACAAAAGATCTTCTCCGCCGGAATTCCTTCGCGCTGAAGATTTTCATCGCCATCCTGCGAAGGCGTGAACAAAAAATCGGCGATCTGGTCTGTCACGAGGCGATTAATCTCTTCAGGCATCGTCCGGTCAAAAGAACGCAATCCAGCTTCAACGTGCCCAATTCTGACATTTAACTTGGCGCAGACCATGGCCGTCGCAACGGTAGAATTTACATCCCCATAAATCAGGACAATGTCCGGCTTTTGTTCAATTATGACTGGTTCCAAACGTGTCATAATTTCCGCCGTTTGCGCCGCATGGCTGCCTGAGCCGACTCCCAGGTTCACATCGGGGGCCGGAATGTCGAGCTGCTGGAAAAACACATCAGACATGTTCGGATCATAATGCTGGCCAGTATGGACGAGAATCTGCTTGATTTCCTGATGCGAGGCAAGGGCTCGCATCACCGGCGCTAGCTTCATGAAGTTTGGTCGAGCTCCCACCACGTGCAAAACGTACACTTATTCCTCCAGCATTTTTTGGGAATGAAAATATCAATACATGACGCAAACGTCCCGAATCCTCAAACATACGCCTGCCTGAGATCTTGCACGAATGATTCTCCTGCTTCACTTTTGAACGATTGAGAACTAACTTCCGGCAAGTTCTCAAGACCTATTCCGCAATAGCCTTTTATTTCGGAGCTGGAACCTGAACTATTTCGGGGTGGGCAGACTTGGCTTGGGGGCCAGTGGGTTGGGAATGGAGAAAATTTTTCGCCTTCTTCTGTCTCGATATACCTGAAGATACCCATAGTGCAAGCTCCGCAAAGAATGGGCGGCTATCCGTAAAACTGAAGGTAGCCGACGTGAATTTACGGCTGAAAAAAGACTTTACTAATCGTCCCACTTCCGCCATGCGGTTGCGCGATTTCATGATGGAGACAAAATCGGTGATCTCCCTGATCCACGCCGCTTTACGGGGGGTCTTGATGGTATCGACTGGCAAGCCGACGGATTGCCGCCAGAGCAAATACGGAAAGTCGATTCCCGCCGCTTTGCCCAAAGTGTGCCATCCCCATGTTCTGGGATTTACATCTAGAATTTTATATTTTCCGTCCCGGGGATCAAATTTGAATTCCACTTCAGCCAAACCATCAAATCCGATACTTTCCAAAAATCTTTTTCCCGCTGACTCCACGACGGCCTGGCTGGTCGTTTCCACAAATGTGCTTGCATTGCCGAACTCCACCGGGTATTGACGCCGTCGCTGGGCAACGAGCGATGCCCGGACGTTTCCTCCCTGGCATATTGCGCAGAAGGAAAACTGATTTTCCCCTGCTCCCGAAATACGTTCCTGAATAAGAATCTCGTTGGGAGGAATGTAGCTGCTCATTCGAGCAAACCCACTATACAATTCGTCGAAATTTTCGACGGGCAACGCCTTGATATTCGTTTGCGGGAAGAAATGATGATTGACGGCGGGTTTCAGAATCAAAGGAAAAGCAACGCGTTTCGTATCAAGGTCGTCGAGCGAATTGACGACTGCGGTCCAGGGAGTCGGGATTCCCAATTTGTCAGCCAGGTTGTAGGTCTCTCGCTTGTCCAGAGCAAACTTTGTAACTTCCAAGGGCGCAGTGGTCACCCGGTAAATCGAACTCAATAAGTCACGGTTGGCCGACAGGATTTCGACGTACTCATCAACCACGGGAAAGAGTACCCAGCCCATAAGCCCGTGCTGTTTCCCTTCTCTGAGAAGCACATCAATAATCGCTTCGTCTTTAGTCTCCTGGAATCGTGTCGTATATCTGGAAAATTGTGCAATTGATTTTGAACGATCGGAGTCGAGCACCCACACAGGAATTCCATGCGCCCCGAGGCTTCGCACAATTCCCAAGCCAACAAAATTTCCACCCAGAACAATCGCACCAGGGCGCTTCTTGTCGCCTTTACTCATAGGCTCTCAGTTTCTCTTGTCCCTGAATTGTCACCTAGCGGAAGCCCGCTTGCCTGCAATCGCCGCCGCGAGTCTTGGACCAGCGTTGGAAGTTCCTGTTACAAATCTTAGAGTCGGCCCTAACGTACGCTCTCCAATCACTCCAGCCATATAGAGCCCATTCACGGAAGTTTGCAAATTCATATCCAGTACAGGATATCCGTCCGGCGTTCTTTGAACCCGCTGCTGCAGGGCACCGTCTAAAATTTGATATCGGGAAATATCTATCTTGTATCCAGTTGCCAGCATTGCAAAATCTACCTGCTCGGTTGTGCCGTCACTTAATTCAAGCTTCAATCCTGTTCCCGCGGGTGTCGCTTGGTTGACTGTGACATTGGTTCTTACGCGAACACCTTTTAGTCTCGGTTCCAACCAGTAGGCACCGATTGGACGCGCGCATGCGTTTATTAGCGCTTGTTGGGCTTCACGAGACTGCCGTCGGAAAAGCTCTGGATGAGCCATTTTTCGTGCAGTCCAAACATCTCCCAGATCGGTTGGAGGAATAATCTTGTAGGAAAGGCCTAGCAGCGGTCCTGACGTCAATGCTCGAAAAATATGCTTACGCAATGCGAATGGACGAAAAATAAGCTTCGGCGCACGCGTAAGTATCTGAACTTCAGCATGGCCTTCATGGAGCAGTGCGGCGTATTCTAGCGCGCTTTGACCTTTTCCGATCACTGCGACTTTTTTGCCTTTAAACCGGGAAAAGTCATTTAAATCGGAAGAATGAGGGGCTATCTCTCGTGATATCGCTGCAAACGGCTCCGGACGCTGGGAAAAAGGGCCTATCCCAAGAGCCAACACGACAGACCTAGCTTGAATTCTATCGCCGTCTTCAAAAATGATGTTGAAAAGCTCGCCATCCTGAGAAACTTTTTGGACATGTCGCGTGTCTAGATTGGGAGCAACTTGTTTCTGAAACCAGTCTCCATAAGCGACGAAGTCCTCAATCGGAACTGGATCAGCGATTTTGCGCCGTATTGCTTTCTGATAAGCCTTGATCGAGAGATGCTTCTGTGGCGCTGCGATATTGGAAGCCTCGCTCTTCGAGCGAAGAAACATTCCCCCCGGCATATTATTCTTCCAGAATGCCATGGATCGCCCAATGACATATGGCTCTGCTCCCATGCCTTGCAGACAGGCCGCCGCACTCAGTCCATAAGGACCAGCGCCGATGATAACAACTTCCTTTGTTTGAACTGGCCGTTTCAAAGGCACAGTTCCAGAGGCTATTACGCTCGCGTTAGACAAGGCGTTCTCCCAGGTTTATGTAAGTTGAACTCAGTTAAGCACAAGTGAAAGTTTTTAAAACTTAATAGTTTTGGGGAACTTGCTGGGGGAGGACGATTACTATGAAATACCTAGGCTTTTATATTGCTTTAAGTGGGCATATTTGTCAAGTTACACATGCTAACGTGCGATTTGCTTTCTTAAACCGTTCGAACATAAAGAGTTGCGTGCCCTCATTCAATTTGATATAGGAAAATCTGCTAAATCTTGACATTTCAAGCTAATAAGCCAGCGGCGCTAGGTGCCCGAGTGAGCAAAATGGGACACCAATAATTTATTATGAACTGCCATCCCACAAAACTACCTAATTTGCCCTTCAGTCATTCAGTATACTCACTATTCTGATAGCTCACCGAACCAACAATTTTGCATTATGCGGAAAGAGACCGAATGAACGGAGCCGAAAGCCTGATTCGCACACTGCTCGCTGGAGGCGTAGAAGTCTGCTTCACCAATCCCGGCACTTCTGAAATTCATCTTGTGGCCGCGCTTGATCGTATTCCCGAAATGCGTTGTGTCTTGGGCCTCTTTGAAGGGGTTGTCACAGGAGCAGCCGATGGCTATGCGCGTATGGCTGAAAAGCCCGCGTGTACGCTTGTTCACCTTGGACCTGGACTGGGCAATGGGCTTGCGAACCTGCATAATGCAAGGCGTGCTCAAATACCCATGATCAATCTCGTAGGGCAGCATGCCACGTATCATTTGCATCACGATACGCCCCTTACTTCCGACATCGAAGGGATTGCGCGTTCTTACTCCAAGTGGTTGTGGATGCCTGCTTCAGCAACTGAAGCAGGCCGCGCCGCCGCCGAAGCAATCATCGCTGCGCGCACCGCGCCGGGTCAGCTTACAACGCTGATTCTGGCTGCCGATGCTGCTTGGAGCGAGGGCGGTATCGTACCTCGAATTCCCTCCATTCCAGCAACGCCCCTTCCCGCGCCGACGACCATTGAGCATGCCGCCGCGATGCTGCGATCCGGCTTGCAAACCGCCATTCTTATGACCGGCAACGCGCTCTACGGCCGAGGTCTCGCAGCAGCGGGCCGTATCGCAGCAATTACAAACGCGAAGCTCTTTGCACCATATCCCATAACACGCCTTGAGCGTGGCGCGGGAATTCCCCCAGTTGAGCGTATCCAATATGTTCTGGAAATGGCGGTCGAACAATTGAAACCATTTCGTCAACTTATCTTGATCGGCGCTCCCATTCCCGTAGCCTATTTCGCCTACCCGGGAAAGAACAGCGAAATTGCACCACCAAAATGTGACATTTTTACCCTGGCCAGAGCTGGGGAGGACTATGTCGGGGCGCTCGAGGCGATTGAGACAATATTGACTCCCCAGCGGGACGTACCTATCACAAAACAGGCAGCTCGTCCTTCGCTACCAATGGGTGAAATCACATTGCAGGGCCTAGCCGCTGTAGTGGGCGCGCTCCTCCCGGAAAATACGATTGTTGTGGACGAATCCATGACCTCAGGACGAGGAATGATGACAGCGACAACAACCGCGCCGCCTCATGACTGGTTGTGCAATACCGGAGGGTCAATCGGAATTGCTTTACCTCTGGCGCTCGGTGCAGCAGTGTCATCTCCCGCTAAAAAGGTCTTATGCCTGACCGCCGATGGCAGCGCCATGTACACACTACAAGCTCTGTGGACTTTGGCGCGTGAAGCACTGAACGTCACGATCGTGATTTTCGCGAATCGCGACTATGCGGTACTCAAGCGTGAATTTTCTTATCTAGGTATAGGCGACCCCGGCAAGCGGGCTTTGGAAATGTTTGAGATCGGGCGGCCTGATCTGAATTGGACGCTGCTAGCAAAAGGTATGGGCGTGCCGGCGACCCGTGTCACCTCACTGGATGCATTTGGAAGAGCCTTACAAGCAGGTTTAGCAGGGGAAGGGCCGTCGCTGATCGAGGTTCCTTTATAAAAGGAATTATCCACGCTTTGAGACCGCCTCTTAGAGCGGTGGGCTAAACTGAACCAGCCATCCTGGCTAGATCGCCCTTGATTACCTTTCCAGTTGGAGTCAATGGCATCGAGGGGACAAATAAAATCTGGGACGGCCGCTTATACGAGGCCAAGTGTTGCGCAGCATATTGCATCAATTCGTCCTTGGTAACCGGCTCAGATAGCGAAAGTTGCACAAAAGCGACAACATCTTCGCCGCCCTCCGTTCCTTCGACCGTCCGGCCAATGACTGCTGAACGCACAACCGCAGGATGCGCGTTCAGGACAGCTTCGACTTCCGCGGGATAGACATTTAATCCAAAACGTACAATCAATTCTTTGCTACGTCCAACGATAAAGAGATAACCATTTTCAAGACGAGCCAGATCACGAGTGTTGAACCATCCCTGTGGGTTGATGGCTGCGGCCGTTTCCTCTGGTGCGTGGTAGTAGCCCTTCATTACGTTCGGCCCGCGTACCCATAATTCACCAATCTCTCCATCGCCGACCGGTTCCTGATTTAATCCAACCAGTTGAACTTCCACGCCGGGCAGAATTCTCCCTACTGAAGTATCAGTCCGGTGTTCTCCGAGGACCGCTTGGGAAATATTGGGGGAACACTCTGTCACTCCATATCCGTTATAGAGCACCATCCCGAACAGGCTCTCCACCTGCTTCTTAACCGTCGGTTGAAGAGGCGCTCCAGACGATGAAATGACACGCAACGCGGGAAACTTCAGAGATTGCAATCCCTTTAATTTTGCGTATTCGACCAGCAGGGAGAACATCCCTGGAGCGCCAAGGACGACCGTAAGTGCATCCTTCCCCAGCGTCGCTAACGCAGCCACTGGGTCAAACCGAGGCGCCAAATACAATGTTGAGCCGCTTAGTAATGCTCCTAAGAGAACCACAGAAAGGCCTACCGCATGGGACATAGGCAAAATTCCATACAAGCGGTCTTGCGCGTTGAGGGACCGAATTTTCGCCGATACCGCTGCGACAAACAGCAGGTTCTGATGCGTCAACATGACGCCTTTGGGAAGTCCGGTGGTGCCTGACGTATAAATTAACGCGGCAACGCGCTGGGAAACATCTTCATTGAGGCTTTCGGGAGCAACTTCTTCATTTAAGGGACCAATAGCAACAGAACCCAAGTCGGCTATTTCTTGCGTAATGGCCCCATGCCGCTTGGCGTGTTCTCGGGCATGCGGAGAAACAGTAGTGGTATAGATCACACGACGTGCGCCACAATGCTCGCGGATCTCATCCACCTCGCGTGCGGAGAGACGTGCATTGACCAGCGCCACCCAGGCATCGATGGCCGAGAGTGCCAACAGAATCGCCACAAACGACCGGCAATTGTCGCATACAACCATAACGCGATCACCTGGGCGGACACCAGAATCGAGAAGCCAGCGCTGAGTGCTGGACACCGATGATGCAAGCTGCCGGTAAGTCCAACTGCCGGATGTTTCTACAAGGGCTAAATGGTCCGGCGAACGTTCGGCCCACGGCGTGATCGCATCACTAATGCGCAGGGGAAGATCCGGCGGGAAATCAGCGCCATTATTGTGAATGGTTTCTGGCATTAGGCATTCTAGTGTTGCGAAAATTCAGGGGACAATGCGACCGTTAAAGCGACCTCAAGGCACTTAGCTTCTGTTCGGATGGCATTTTGCGGAGCCAGATGTCCCGCCACCGCAGAATGGATCTTCCAAAAAGACGTTATTGTGAATTTGCAGCATTTCTCCGTGCATCCACAATTATCTTATCGACTTTCCCTAACCGGGCAGCAAATGGCTGCGTGCCGATCACACTTATTCTTTACTATTTTGCCATTTCCGCAGGAGTTTTCTCGACCGCACGGGCCTTCTCCCGTATGCGATCCATCGGTTCGGTGATGCTCGACGTCCGTGAAATTATCCAGATGACCACCCGATTGAGCAGCGACGCCGGAAAGAAAATTGGGCGAAGAAAATCTACAAACAATACGACACGATAAGACTCGCAATCATTCCAGACTTCGTGTGGATGACTGTCGTCGAAGATCAAACTCTTGCCTTCTTTCCAGTAACCCATATCATTGCCCACACGAATTTTGCAACTGCCATCCGGGCCAGGAACGATCAATCCCAGATGATAACGAAGCACGCCTTTATACATCCCACGATGTTCTGGGATGTGTTTATGAGGCGCCAAAATGGAAAACATGGCTGACTTCATACCGGGAATGCGCTGCAAAACTCGGATCGTCTCTGGACAGCGAGCGCAATTCTCATCGGCTTTTTCCCCGTACGCATAAAACCAGAAAGTCTTCCATTGTTCGCCTTCGGTCAGGGCTTTCTGGGCCTCGGAAACTTCCTGGAAATTCGGGATGTCTTCACGGCGTTGCATCACCGCTTCCAATTCCTTGCGGATCACAGGCCATTCGGCTTCGACCGATGGCACCCATGCGAATGATTTGGGATCGAAAAATGTTTTGTCCTCATCCTGAAAAAACATGATTTTTTCTACAAGCCTTCGCAGCACTCCGTGTTGAAAACCTTTATCAGCGTTTTTCGAAGCTGCGGCATTTAACTTCATTGTCTTTGAGCTCATTAGAATTGTTCCTTTCGCTCACTATTTACTGTTCTTCTATTTGCGGGTCCGATTGATTCAAATGCAAAATTTGCCGTACTCGGCTGCCCTATATTGGCGACTTACTCGCAAGTCCCAAAATACGAAGCAGTTTGTGCCATACTTTAAGTCCGAGTCCTAAGGGACGCCACATGCTTTCCCGCAGAAAGCCCACCTTTCGAAGGTGCTCTGTAATGCGCCAGGTGCACGAAGTACCTGCGGGGAAAAATCCAAGATCACCCGGGCCGAAGCGTCTCTCTTCTCCTTTGTCGTTGATCATGTAGGCCTCGCCCGAGATAACGACAATGGCTTCGTCCATGCCGTAATGCCATTTAAAGCTGCCTGGAGTACAGTCCCAGACCACAATGTGCGAGGTTCGATCATGACTTCTAACCACTTTTTTGCATCGTGCTTGGGGAGAGCCACTTACAACCCAACCCGGCGGAAACGGTTCAGGCTCAAGTTCCACCGCAGATGGAGTAATCGCCAACATGGATTCTGAAACACACAATTTCGGCGGTGGATCAATCAATCTCTCTTTTTCAGTCATTGGAAACAAAGTCGAATCTACTTTTGACACGTTGCTCCTTTTCTTGCCTTTTCCATGCGATGAAAGGCTGCCGTTACGGAAACCTGCGAACGATCAGCTTTTTTAGAGATCACGTAACGTAGCCAATTACCATAAATTCCCCTGGCAGATGATTCCCACGTTCTTTGTAATTTTGGCAGTAGGGCAGACTCAGGAAAATCTTCTACAAGTTCTTCTCGCCTATCTGACATAAGAACATTTTGAAAATCAGTCAGCAGTCTTGTGGCCTTCGCATCAAAGTAACCCTTCGGCATGGATGGATATGTCTCTCGTTCTCGCCGTAAAAATCTCCTTATGTCTCTCCGGTATTCTCGCAGCAGGGTCTCAGCGCTATACTCCGGATGTCCCTGGAAATGGACGAACAAACTTTGCCGTTGCTTTTTAACGAATGAATCCACGCCCCCCTCGAGCGAATGGGTCATCACGGAATAACCGCAAGCCTTCAGAGCTTCGCTACGCACTTCGTTCCATCGAGAATGTGGGAAACGTACTAACTGTCCGACCCCCTCGGTCAACAAGTGGTCAGATGCGAGGGGAAAATCAAACACGCCGAATTGTTTGTCGTTCAGAGGATGTCGCTCAATTCCATCATTATGCAAAACCCCCGCGTGCGCGGCCAAGCAAGACAAGATCGTCGAGATGGTATGACTTTGCGCCCAATCCAGAAGGTTCGCCAAAGCAGGCCAGTACGGTTCCTTGCGCAAATTGGGCTGCCGCGGCTCAGTTCCGGTTATGATCACTGCGTCAAATTGGCTATTTAGCAAATCATCTGTATCGAAGTAGAAACTGTCCAAATGCTGTTCTCCTCGTTGGCCGCGAGGAACTCCTGGTAAGGAGTGCAGTTTCACGCGTACAGGAATATCTACCGCAGCGGCTTCAAGCAGATTAAAGAACTGAATCTCAGTGTCTTCCAGGGCTGCGTCCGGCATATTGTTGACGAATGCTACGGTGACGGACGACCTCTCAACGGCATGGTTTTTGTCCGAGGCCATCCGCCGACAGGCTTCTTTTCCGGCCCATCGCGGTGGAACACGCCCGCCTTCGATGATCAACGGCACAGCATTCTCCCCGACGCGATTGTCCCTCCGATGTCCATCGTCATGCTCGGGCCTGGTCGAGCGCCTGTCCCAAGTCCTCCAGTATGTCGTCAATATGTTCAATTCCCACGCTGAGCCGGATCATCTCCGGCGTAACTCCTACCTTCGCCTGTTCCTCGGGCGTAAGTTGCCGGTGCGTGGTTGATGCCGGATGGCACGATAGCGATTTTGCATCTCCCATGTTCACCATGCGTTTGAACAGGCGTAGAGCGTTGAAGCACTTCCTGCCGCCTTCGTACCCACCCTTCACGCCAAAGGTCAAAAGGGAGCAGAAGTTGGATCCCAAATATCTGTGCGCCATGGGATAGAGCGGATTATCCGGAAATCCGGCATAATTCACCCATTCGACCATTGCATGAGCACGCAAAAATTCAGCGACCTTCCGTGCATTCTCTACATGGCGTTCCATCCGAAGAGAAAGTGTTTGGATTCCCTGCAAGAACAAAAAGCCATTAAACGGAGAGAGGGTCGCACCGGTGTTGCGTTGACATACAGTGCGACAACGCGCGACAAACGCGGCGTCACCGTAATGGTCCACATAGACTACCCCGTGGTAAGCAATCTCCGGCCGATTAAACATGTAAAATTTTTCCGGATATTTGCGCCAGGGGAACTTCCCGCCATCTACAATCATTCCGCCAATACTTGTGCCACCTCCGCCAATGAACTTCGTCATGGAATGCAGCACCACATCGGCGCCATACTCGATAGGTCGCAAAAGGACAGGCGTAGCCACCGTGTTATCCACTATGAGCGGCACACCATGCTTGTGTGCCACCCGCGCCAGTCCCTCGATGTCCGCCACATTCCCCGCCGGATTGCCAACGCTCTCGCAGTAAACCGCACGGGTATTTTTATCAATCAATTTCTCCACGTCTTCAGGGCGGTCACTGGCGGCGAAATGCGCACTGATTCCGCGCTTCGAAAAAATGTGCGCCAGAAGTGTATAAGTGGCGCCATACAATTGAGGCAGCGAAACAATGTTGTTGCCCGCCTCGGCAATATTCATCAGCGCATACTCAATCGCTGCCATGCCTGAGCTGACACTGAGCGCATCCACTCCGCCCTCTAAAGCCGCAAGCCGCTTCTCCAGCACGGTGTTCGTCGGATTTCCAATGCGGGTATAAATATTCCCCTGAACTTCCAGGTTGAACAGGGCCGCTCCATGCTCCGCGCTGTCAAATTCAAAAGCAACAGTCTGGTAAATAGGGACGGCCACCGCCTTGGTCGTCGGATCACCGTCATAACCTGCGTGAATTGCGATGGTTTCCAGCTTCATTCGTCCATCAGCCTTTCAAGCTGCTAAAGTCGCTCATTTAGCGGCGACTGCTCTCGAAACCGGAACCGATGCATGGTTCCGGCCTACCGCCTTCGTTAGACTGTCGGCAACGCGACGAGCAGCAAAGCCCGCCCCGAAAGCGAACCGCATCACTGGTCCAAAGCTGTTTGCAGCCGCAATTCCGACGAAATAAATGCCCGGCACAGACGACTCAAAATTCGATGAAAGCACCGGCGTTCCGTTGACCTTCCGGAATTTCGAGCGTATATCTTTGCTGATGAAAGCCAACCGCTCTAAATCCACTTTGTACCCTGTTGCCGCAATAATGTGCTCAGTCACAACCTCGCGCTTGCTGCCATCAGCCATACGCAAACGCAGGCAGACTTTGCCATTCTGAATCTCGGCACTCTCCGCCGTGGCCCCCAGTAAAAGCGCCACGCGCCCCATGACTTTATCTCTCACGAACCATCCTGCAGAAGGACCGAGAGTTCTTGCCACAGCCTCCAGGCGCATACCCTGCGGCAAATAGTGAAATATTTGCGGCGCATTGGAGAAGAAGCGTGACCGCATCCCAGGCCCGAGTCCCGATTGTGGGTGCCGTATCCGCTGCCACAAAGAACGTGGCTTACCGGTCGGCGCGTTATGGAACTTCAGTGCCGGTCGCCGCGCCGCCAACTGCACATTCGCGCCTGCTTCGTACAGCACAGCGGCAAGATCAATTGCCGAAGAACCTCCACCCACTACTACAACATTGCGCCCTCTTAGCTTTTCCGGATTTTTGTGGCGGTAGCTGTGGGTCAGGAATTCTTCCGGCAACTGCGCCAGATTTTGTGGGACGTGTTCGAAATGGGTTATACCGACCGCAAGCACTACCCGCCGGGCCGCGACCGATTCGCCAGTGTCCAATCCGAGAATAAACCCATCCCCGGACTTCTCAAGGCTGGTCACCTGCTTATCTTCCAACTCGGGCAGCATTCGTTCACGAAATGCCAACCCGTAGGCTGTAAAGGTTTCCAGGCGCACTGGGATCCCAGTATCGGCGTACTCAATTCCGCGCTCAGCGCAGAAATGCTGCAGTGTGAACGCTTCCTCTGGATCGTAGATGTTCGACGCAAAACCGTCAGACTTAAGCATCATGCCTTTCGGCATGTGATTCTGCCAGCTATCCATCGGACGACCAAAAATCTTGAATGGAATGCCGCGATGACGTAAGTGTGCAGCTAACGAGAGTCCATATGGACCGGCTCCAACAATGGCAATTTCTAGCATGCTTTTGGGTTGACTCCTCTAAAGACTTGGCTATCGCAAATGCACAAAAATACGGTGTACAACGGTCAATGGGGAGGATTCGGGGGGAGCTTGATTATATATCATCATGCGGTTAGAGCAAGTCCTATGTAAGCCTTCCCTGCCCATTCACCATTTCCGCCCCGCCCATCTACTAACTTCAACTTATTCAACGACATACATGACCACTACTCGAGATTTCTTACTCTTTGCCTGAGCGTTTACAAAAACTTCCCTCATCTTTCAGCCACACGTACAAGTTCACCAAGAGCAGGTTTCGGCGAGACAGTTTTCGCTTCAAAAAACCGCTTTAGTTTAAGGAATGGCTTCTCCAGAAAATTCCACGACAAAATCGCTATCAGGTAAGTGGCGGTGGCAGTGATGAGGAGCGAAAAAATCGGGTGCGTGTCCAGATGAAGTGCCTTTGCCGCGTCGAGCGGAATTTTTTGCAACACATAGATTCCATAGCTGATCGTTCCCGTGTAAACCAGAAATCGGTTTGTCATGAGCGCTTGCAACCATCGCTGTGTTGAAAACAAGGAAAGATATACGAATGACACGGAGGCCAAAGCCACGAAAGAGAATCCGATCCATCTGGCATGAAGGGCTTCAATCATCAGTGCAATGGGGACCGAGGCCAAAAATATGATCCACGCCGGCGTTACGAACTTCGACGAAACAAAGCCAGGGGAACGCAATACAAGCGCCAAAAGCGCACCAGCCATTAGACCATCTAAACGGCAGAATGTGTTTGAGTAAATGTTGATGTGATGCAGAGACAAATAAAAACGCAGCGCTGGTGAAATGCAAATCACCGCAATGGCTATTCTGCAAAGCTGGGTCTTGGAACAAAATCGGACCACCAGGGGCCATACCAGGTAAAACTGTTCTTCAACCGCCAGTGACCATGTGACGCCCAACAGTCCGGTGGCCATGGTCGGAACAGGTACCAGGAAATTTTGAAGAAATATTGGGTAGGCCCACCAGGGCGCTGATCGTGCCTCGAATATGATGTGGGCTTCGGACGGACGCATCAGTGGCAGAATTACAAACATAAAAAACAGCGCGGAATAATACAGCGGCCAGATGCGGAGGCAACGCCGGGCATAGAAATTTTTGAAATACTGCCCTTGCTTCGTATCTAATAGAATCCCCGTGATCAGAAATCCAGATAGCACAAAGAAAAGATCGACTCCCATCCATCCGTTCTTGGAGATGAACTCCAAATGGAGCGATGGATACACGTCTGTGTTGTGCAATAACACAAGAAATACTGCCAAACCGCGTACCGCATTAAGTTGGGGAATTTTCTTCATGGTGGGACTTTGTCAGCGCTTCTTCAGCCGACAAACGCCAGTCCACGGATAATTCGGAGAGAAACGTTTCGGTTCAGGCAGCAACGACAGCAATTCGGCGGGTGCCCGGTTAAATTGTGCTGCCGTCTTCAGCATTCCTTCCACCTCCTTCGGTTCCCAACCGTAGGACGTGAAAAAATCCGGCCCCTGCGGAGGTCCAAACTTGAACGCGGCCCCGGCTTCGCTGAGTTGTTTGCCGGTTGTGCGTTGCATCAATCTGAGTTGACCGGGAGACGCCAGATCAACAATCCAGTTTTCAAAGTGTTTCGGGGCTGCAATATCCGCGGCCAAAGACCCCACTTCTTCAGTCGTGAAGTAAATGAGCAGGCCTTCGCTGGCAACCACTACCTTCTTCGCGCGGGCGTCAAAGCGCGCGAACATCTCGCGCCGCGCCGGCACTCCTGATAAATCCAGAGAAATCCGTTCCAGATGGCAATGGGGTTTGTCATTGGCAAGAATCGTTTCTTTGTAAGCTATGATTTCGGGCAGGTCCACTTCCACCCATTGCAATGTGGAGGGCAAGTTCATGCGGTATGGCCTGGCATCCAGTCCCGCAGCCAGGTTCACGACCAAATCAGCTCCCTCCTGGATCGCATGTGAAAGAAATTGATCGAAGAGATATGTGCGCGCAACCCATGCCCACTCATGCTTGTTGCCATCGGCCAAGGTGTTTGCGAAATGGAATCCCTCTGGCCCGGCTAATCGTTCGGCATAAGGATCGCGAAACAGCGCATTCGGCCGCTTCGTTTCCATTGCACGAAAATATGCTACCCAGCGGGCGGTATCGGACACGCCGCGAACGGTAAGATTTTGCTCATTCATGGTCTGTACCCTGAACGGGCAAAGAACCGCTTACTCCAGATCACGTTGCCCGTGCGCGCGAGCCAGTTAAACTTTATGCTCCAGGCACAAAAAAGCGCTCCCAGAACCGTCCCCAATGTGTTTGTGCAAAGATCGGTCATCGATGAGTCTCGTGTTGGCAAAAAACCTTGCAACAACTCAATAGTAAGACTGACAGCAAACCCCAAAGCAATCGTGAACAAACTCACGCGTCTGAACTTTCCTACGACGGAAAAATATGCGTGGAAGAAAAACCCAAACGGAATGAAGCCCGCAATATTGATCCCCACGTCCTGCCAGTAAGACCAGCTGGAATGGAATTCATACCAGGACTGTTCGAGAAATTGCTCATGAATGACGAAGTAGCGTTTTGGAATAACAATGTTGGCCGATGAATTTACCCGATTGGGAACAATGCTCCCTTTTCCTTCATCGAAAAGATATCCGGCAATAAGTCCCTCAGTCTTCTCCAGGTCTGGTTGCCTGCTCTTCGTCCAGCTCGTAAAATGCTTTGATACCTCAGTAGCCGTAAGCTCGTGATCGTAAACTGCAAGCCCTTTCACCTGTCCAGACCAATTGTTACTGCTTGACGGCGCATTGCCGAGAATGAATTCACCGCTCAAGTCCTGGCTTGAAAACTCGAAATTCTCAGACTTTTCGACCAGCGCTCCGTCCACGTAAATAGCCGTGCCATTTTTGCCAGAGCTAATTGACAAGAATACCGGTTGCGGGCGACTGAAAATGCCGTCGACGTAGATCCTGCTTTTCCTGCCTGACTGGTCTTCCTGTTTCAGTTCGAGGCCGCTCACATATTGCAGCAGCGAAAATGGAATCACCCGTCGATTGGGCCGATAAAACGCTAGAATCGTGCCCCCAGAATCCACGCGGTTCGGCTGCACCCAGATTTCAATACTGCAGGCATTTTCGGCACGCGACTGGCTTGTCCCCAGAGGGCCCACACTTACAACGCTGCCGTGCTGACCAAAACGAAGACCATTTCCCTGACTTCCCCAACTCACCTGGTTCGCGGGAGCGTGGAATGGCCAGAGTCCCGCCACTAGAATACCAATTAAAATGCAGAGACAGATTACGGCCAGGACCGTGCGTTGGATCTGGGCAATTCCTGCATCCGTGAAATTTCCCTGACTGCCGACGATCATCTATCAATCAAGCTCAAAAACAGACTGGGTAGAACTCATTGAAAAGTTCTAATTTAGGACAATCTTAATTGTTATTGAGGATGGAGCTGCTGCACAGAAAGTTCTGCTTGTGAATGTTGCACAGTAAAGACAAGCTTCCCGTCCTTTTCGCTGGCGAATGCAACACAGGCCCTTTCGCTTCCTTTACCATCCACCCGCCATCCATTCTCACCGTGAACCAATTTTAGCTTAGATCGCTGTCGCCACCATTGATCGATTTCGCCGGGTGTGGCAGTCCATACATTTCTCTCACTGCGAAGCGATGATAGATGAGCTAGTAACTGCTTATAAACGCGGCTTTCGCGGCCCGATGTAATGTAATCCGGATGCACAATGAAGTTAATCAGTCCATTTTGTTCCAGGATTAAATCAATTTGTCTTTTCCAGAGATCAATCGAAAAACTACGCAGATAGTTGAAAAGAGAATAATCCTGCGTGGTGGTCACTGGAATTTCCAGCATCTTGCCCACAAAGTAAGGCATGATCGTGCAACACCCGCCGCGCTGGGGCTCCAAATGCCCCGAATTAGGGACGGATGTGTCGTACGAAAAATCAAGAAACGGGTACCACTCTTGCCTGCGGTACAAAACTGCGGACCGGAAACCTGATGCCTGAAAATGCCGCCCGTATTCGTTTATCTTCTGCGCACGTCTTACAAATTCAGCGTGGTCGTTATACAGTCTGCCGTCGTGATTTAAGTCTTGCACCAGGACTTCGAAACCTCGTTTACGTATCGAATCCAGGTAATTCTCAGTCACCTCGTATCGCTCTTCGGGGACAATCTGGAAAGAAGCTTTTATTCCGAAGGACTCGTTGAGGTCCATTAACGTTTCACAATAATCTCTGCCCGTGGCAGTCTCGACATCATGTGTCATGCTCAATGCGCTAGATGCTCCATCGGGCCAGAACCAGATGAACGGGATACTTTCCAGGTTCTGCGCGGATAGTAACAATTGCATAGATCCACGCAGAATGTTGTCCACCGTGCTATCCACTGGCCAGCTTGGGAATGGGATCTTATGCCAATCCCGCAAGTAGGCACGCTGCAAATGCCGTCGGAAAGCAACGGGAAAAAGCGGCCGTAGCGCATAGTAAATTCGTGCGATTAAACCATTTCTCGGGGTACCGTACTGGCAATCCGGAGTGTAGCGTTCGAGCCGGAGATTCTCCACGACTTCCTTCAGATCAAATGGCAGACAAACAGAATCCGGCGAAGATTTAACATCTTTCCAAGCATCATGCAATTGCCCTCGCGGCGAACCGCTCGGGCTGAAGGACGAACACCGACCGTATCCGACGGTTCCTGGTCCAAACTGGAAGAAACCGCAATTTTCGGAAAGGTTTCCTTTAACAGCAAGTCGAACGTACCCCTGCGGGCACCGAAAATAATCTTCAAATGTTTGATTCATAGGGTGAGCAGTATGGTTATGATCCATACTTTCCTATATGGAATTGGTCTGTAAATCCCCCAAAAGTGCCACCTTGGCGCTTTTGCACAACTACTCAGTTTCTCAGCCTACGTGACGATAAAGGAGATTTCCCATCGCCGAGAGCAATGGGTCAGGCGCCGATTTGACGATCTGTCCCATAATCGCTTTGTTCCTTAGGCTTTCGTGGGACTGCAAAAGGTTTGGATAACGCCAATAATGGAGATTTGTGCTAACGCCGCCCCAATTTTCTTTGAAGACGATTAGCCCGTTATTGCTAATCTTGCTGCGTCCCAGGTCGAGTTTCTCATACCCTTTGGCTTTGGCCTCTTGGATCATATTCCAGAAAACCAATGCAACACCACCCAGAGGGTGCCACCGAGCATCGCTGCATCCGTATTTGTAAGTAACTGTATTTTTATGATTTAAGGTCAAAACACCCGCGATGGGCGTATTTTGATGGTATGCAATCCTGATTTTCATGCGAACGCCGAAATTGGCTATTAAGTTGCGAAACCATTCCTTCGGTTGTGGCGGCAAACATTGGCGCTTACGTGTCGCCACAAGCAGCTTATAAAATTGTCCCAGTAATAGTTCTGAAATGCCTTCCGCAGAGGTCAACCCTTCGCGCTCGGCGCGCTTAATTTTGCGCCGGACGGAATGGTGGAACTTGCCATAAATGACATCAATACGCGGCTGCAAATCAATCGCATGCAAGACATAGTAATGATTTTGCCCGAATATCGCTGAAATGGCAGGTTCTATGATTGTCGGTCGGATTTCACAGTAAGTCCATTTTTCATTGTCAACCATTTCACGCAGCGGTGATATGAGGCCACCTAACTCAGCACGACTTTCTAACAAAGCGTCGCAATGGTCCGAAAAAGGTAACGAAACCAAGCGACGTCCGGTAAGCCAGCTCTTTACCTTGCAGAACACGATGCCCGACTTGAGTTCAGAGGAAGAATCCTGTGGTCCATAAACGATCGGTTCGTAACCGTAAGTTGAGCGCAACGCGGATAACCACTCTGTGGTATGGAACACCGAAGATGCAGGATGTCTTGCGACCAGCTTCCGCCATCGTTCATCTCGTAATGGATCAAGCTCAAAATTCATTCGATTCGCTTTGGTTGCTGCCGCCGTAACGGTGGAATGAATTGCGGGCGCAGCCCGTGAAGGGCGAAAATTTATTAGTTTGAAATTTGATGGTACACCGCCAATAACCTGGGAATGGAGTACTGCCAGGCGAATGTGGTTTCGATCCGTCGGCGTCCAAGTTCCCCCATGGAACTCCGCAGCGGTTTTTTGCGCATCAGTTCAGCAAGTTTGGCAGCAAATTCCTGGTAATTATTGGGAGCGGCATATAGAGCCGCGTCTGCAGCGCTGAAACGATTTTCCGGAAGATCGAACGCGACAATCGGCTTTCCAGCGGCCATATATTCCATAATTTTCACGAATGTGGAGCGATCGTTGTAACAATTGGAAGGTTCTGGAGCCACGCATATATCAGCCGTAGACAAATAGCGGCAATAGAGAGCGGGATCGCTGATCCATCCAGCAAACCACATTTTGTCGTAGATCGCCAATTCGCGTGTCTGTTCTTTGATTTCCGCCAGGGCATCGCCATCTCCAAGCACAATGCAAAGAAAATCTTCTTCGCCGATTTCACGATGCAAGCTCCGCAGCGCACGGCATAAATAATCGAGGCCGTCTTGAAATCCTGTGATTCCCGCAAACGCAATAATTGTCGTCGCCTTCTTTCGCAGTTCCAGATCAATTTCCGAAGTCGGAAATTGTTCTATCGCAGGTCCATTACGTACGACGGTAACCGCAGATTCGGACAGACCTCCACGACTTTTTGCTATTTCCTTGTGCGATTCATTGGTGACAATTGTGTGGTTCGCCAGTTTGAAAGAAAGCCATTCCAACAGAAGCTGGATTCGGTGCAGAAAAAGATTTGGCGGTGAAAGAAATCGAACGGTGTAAAGTTCTGGACTCAAATCGTGCTGATCGTAAATCAGCCGCTTTCCAATCAGTCTGTAAATCGCCATTATTGGAATCAGGCAGTCTGGCGGGTTGGCCACATGGACGATGTCAAAGCCCTGGGTAAGCCATAAATAAGCCGTCATGAGCGCAATGGCCCAGGTTGCGTACGTGTACTCCAGTAAATAGCCGATAACTCCCGGGCTAAACGAGAGTTGTGGATACCCATAAACAACAATTCCATCAATCAGCGCACGAGATGGAAGTCTATCGAGCGAGGGACTGATGACTGACACACTGTAGCCATTTTCCTGAAGCGCGTTAGCTTCTTTTCCAACCCGCGCATCCTGCAAATATCTACAGTTTTCCAAAATCATCAAAACTCGATTGCGTTTTTTTTTCATCCGTCGGGATCGGGCCATCGCGATACGGCTCGCAGCTGCCGGCATCGAAAATCCGCCTGCGCCGCGGGAACGTGGGTTTCGGGGAAAACCGGGGTTGATTATAGACGAGCCCGAAACACGGTTTCGCTAGCAGACTTCAAATGGGCAACACCCAAAGGTTCTAAGCCCCCTGGTATTTTGGTCGTGTTTTCAATCTGTTCCACGGGCCATTCGGCGTATGTACTTCCGAGAGCTAATCTTATTCCACCACAACGGTATAATCGCCAGCATACGAAACCGCATTCAATAGATAAATGAATGGGCTGCAAGCACTTGAAACGGATGAGGATCCACAATTTTTGTTGGGCAACATTCAGCAATTCAATGATCCAAGTTTCAAGTCGATCATAAGTATCTAGATAACAAGTATCTAGGAGGGTCAATGAACCGCAAGAAACGAATTTTATTCCTCCCGTTATTGGGGGTTCTCAGCTTCGTTGTTCTGGGCACGCGAGCCGAAGCTACGAACTATACCGTGAAGGCCAGCGGGGGCGGAAACTATAGCAGCATCCAAGCTTGCGCGAATGCCGCCGCAGCCGGCGATACCTGCACCGTTTACGCCGGAAACTATGGTGAGACCGTAACGATTTCGAAATCGGGTTCGTCCGGAAACCCGATCACTTTTCAAGTGAACGCCGGGGATACTGCCACCGTGCACGGCTGGAACCTGGGAAGCAGCAGCTGGATTGTTATTGGGGGCTCCTCGTCGAACACTGGCTTCGAGGTCACGGGAGGCGCTGCGTTCACCTGGACAACCATGAGTCATGTGGTGATTCAGAACAACAACATTCACGATACTACGGGAAGATGCTTCCAGGGACCCAGTGGCGATGGCAGTGGTCCTGCAACGTATGATTCCGTGCTGAACAACACCATCACGTATTGCGGAGGCGCACAGTCTCAGGGATTTCTCATCGAAGGCAATCACTGGCTGATCAGCGGAAATACCATTTCCCATGTGGAAGATGGAATCGCACTTTATGGCGACCATCACGTAGTCCGGAACAATACTTTCGGGCCGGTTGTCGCGTCTGAGTACGGAACACAACATCCAGATGCTTTAGAATCTTCTTGCGCCGGCGATTTTCCGTTGGTCCACATGGTTTTTGAAGGCAATACCATTGTCAACTGGGGACAGGCCAACGCGCACGTTTTGTTATTGCGCGACACCAACAGCTGTGGTCAAACTGACCAGATCATTCGTTTCAATTCCGCATCAAACATCGGTAGTTACTTTATTTCCAACGATACAAATTCCCAGAACGAAAGAATTTACAATAATTCCGTCTCAAACACGCAAGCCTCCGCAGGCACCAAAGACCCTGAAGATCTCACCTTCACAGACGGTGACACTGGAGCAAAGGTCATCAACAATATTTTCGCCAACACCGCCAGAGCGAACAACGTTGATTGGTGTGTGTATTACGACACAAGTTCAGCCGCCGGATTTACCGAGAACCACAATCTTTGCTTCCTGACTGGCTATTCAGGAGCCTGGAAAGGCCCCGCGTCCGGCAGTACCAGCAATCAGTACGCGTCATCCGATCTCACTAACCGGGATCCGCTGTTTTTAGATGCTCTGAGCGATTTACATATTCAGACCGGTTCTGCCGCAGTAGGACAAGGCGGGCCGCTTACGACAGCCGTGGGATCGGGATCGGGTACATCCTTGACGGTTGCGGATGCTGGCTTTTTTCAGGACGGCTACGGCATCTCTGGAGTGCAGCCGGATTGGATCCGCATTGGAGGATCTTCGAACGTTCAGATTTCTTCGATCAACTATTCTACCAATGTGATCACGCTGGCGAGTTCGGCTAGCTGGTCGAGCGGTGATCCTATCTACCTATCAAAGAATTCGACGGGCGGCTCTGTTCTTAATGGCTCTAACCCTGACATTGGAGCATTCCAAAGTGGCGGCCAGACCAGTATTGCAGCGCCCGTGGATCTCCAGGTAACGGCCATCAACTAGCAAGTACGTTGAGGCCATTACCTACTTGGCTGTAAATCGAATTCGGTTGCATGATCTCTATCGAGAGATCATGCGACCGATCTAGCCCTGATCCACATATCCGTCCGATGCTTCGATGCTCGAAGCACGCTGTACACTTGCGAAAACTTCGCGCGTTTTCCAGGAATGAAACTATTGACAATATCTTTGAGAAGATTGGCTTTCATAAAGCGGAGCTTAACCGCAGGGTATTTGTTGACGCTGACAACCTCAAAACCAGCATTTTTAAGAAGGTTGCTGATAACTTGTAGCGATCCAAAACTCAAATGATCAGGTAGAAGAAATGGCCTAGGATGCTGCCCAGATTGTAAATTGGCTGTATCGCCAGTCTCGATGAGAATTTCCCCGTTTGCATTCAATCGGCGCTTAACCAACCGGAAGAATTCCGGAGGACTCGTCAAGTGAGAGTAAACATTTAGCAGTGAAATCGTATCGTACGATTGGTCGTGCGATGCCAAATCGAAATAATCAACATCTAAACCTTTCTCGCGCGCCGCAAGTAATCTTCAAACGATTCGGCTCAGTTCCCTTTGCAATGACATTATTTCCCGATAGCTCCTTCAATGCGACGAGCAACTCTCCATGACCGCATCCTACATCGAGCCAGGTTCGCGTTCGCGTTTGCAACTCTGTGCCATAGATATCGTTAAGCACTTTGTTATAGATAGCCACTTTCAGTGGCATATAACGCCCCGTTGAGGTAAGCGTCGTTTCTCCCCGATGAAGGCCCATCTTGACGCCTTCTTCGATCTCTTCATCCTTCGGTCGAGGATTCACGTATAGCAAACCACATTCCCCACATTTGACGAGATTGCAACCGTTCTCGGTTGCGAACAATGTGTGGTTTCCTGATCCGCAGTTATAGCATGGGACCTCAATCATAATGACTCTCCTACTTTGCTTGGGAAACTGCCGGAAAGAACTTGGAGAGCTTATCTTGCGGAATCATTTCACGCAAGAGGCTTATTACAAGATTGATCGGTGCTAAACCCTGATGCAGGATAATTACAGCGACCATGTAGAGAAGAGTAAATAATGCAGAAATTTCTGCCATTCTTGCCAGCGCGCCTACCGAGTTCGATGTTGTTACGAAAAATGGCAAGCGTCTAATGACTGCCGCGGTAGCAAACCCGGCGGCGACAGATGCTACAACAAATCTCCAAATCACGGAAATCATGGGAGCCACGCCCAAGCCAATCGGTTGTCCCGCATACCATAGGGCTGGGATGGTAAGCACGCAGAGGGAAAGACTCCAGACAGTAGCAACTCCGTCCGGGCCCCAATGAAGACCCAGAAGAAACAGCGAGCCTGTGAAAGCGAACTCAATGATGCCCCAGCGGAACCACCGGTCAGCTCTGCCGAGTGACAAGTGTATCCAGCTATGGATGCCATAGAGAACCATTAACCCCATTCCAGGCCCAAAGAACGTGAATATCTGTCCCGCCGGTTCCCAACCCGGCCCGAGCAACAGGCGAATTACGTCTTTGCCGATCAGGGTGAACTCCGCCCCCATTGCCATGCCCGCAAATGCCGCCACACTCAGGGCGCGGAGCAGATACCGCTTGTAGCGTTCGGGATCGTGCTTCAACTTGCTCAAAGCCGAGACAGCGACGCTGGTGAGGGATTGAACCAAGCCTGCGAGCGCAAATAGATCGTATGCTTTCTTGTAGAACCCGAGCGCCACAGCGTTAAAACGCCAGCCTACCAGCAGGTTGTCCATGTTTCGGGACCCATAGTTGAGGGTAAAGCGCCCATAAACATGCGACGCGAACTTAATCATGGATCCAGTGCCAGCCGCCCGTCGGGGAAGGCCCGGGAGCCACGGACACAGGATCCAGGCGCCGATGCACATACTTAAAGGTTGAGCGATCGCGCCCAGAACCAGGGCCCAATACCCCCATCCCAGCCAGGCAAAGAGCACCGAAACCGCGACCCCCATGATCCGTGAGAAAAGATCGTTCAGGGATACCAGCGGGAACTGCATGGCACGCATGAGAAGCGCCAGGGGAAGAACAGAAGCACTGGTAATAAAAATCGTGAGAGAGATGCCAATGGCGATGTGCGGCACAAGTGAGTTGCCGTAAAACCGGGCCATAAGGGAACCGGCCGCCGCGAAGGCAAGAGTAAGAACAATACCAGCGCCCAAATTAATCCAAAACAGGTTGCTGGCGAGGGCGTAGTCTATTTTGTCCTGCTGGAGAACCGCTTCGGTAAAACCATTCAGGCCGAAGTTTACAAGCAGGAGACTGAAGGTGGTCACCATGGTGACCAGCCCGAAGTCCGCAGGCGTGAGCAGGCGGGCCAGGACCATGGTTGAGATGATCTGTACGGCGAGACTAATGCCCTGCGAGGCCATGGTTGCCCCAGCGCCCTGAACCGCGAGACGACGCAGTTTGCCGCCTTGGGCGACGGTCAGAAACTCGCCGCGCTCATCAAATGGTCTCAATTCGTCTCCTGATAAAATCTAACTCGGGTTCTTGTGGCTGCCACTCCTCCGGTGCCGGTGCACGATTGTCCGGCAGTGAAGAGCGCAATCTGGATGGGGATTGCCGAACAGCCATTTTGGGAACAACCATCGCAGCGAGCAGGAAAAAGAACCAGGTGAGGGTCATCATCCGAAAGCCTGCTTCAGTCATGTTGTAAGCCAGCGCGCAGGTGAGAAAAGCCAGCCTTATTTGGGCGAGATGGGGATTCACGCGAAGCATCGCCAGGGCATTCCGGTATCCGATCACGATGATAGCCGCCAGTATGGCGATACCAATCCAGCCCAATTCCAAATAGATTTCAATGTAGCCGTTGTGGGCCTGGGTGGGATGAAAGTAGAACATCTTCCACATTCGATCGGCCCGGGCACCCAGCCAAAAACTCTCAAACCCGGTCCCAACAAATGGGTTCCCCGCCATGTGGAGAACATCTTTCCAAATATCGGTACGCCCGGTAAGGGTTGCGTCGCGGCCCATTTCCTCCAAAGCGCCGCCACCGATTCCCATGAATAATGTGGCAAATGGAACAGCCACCAATGTTCCCAGCAGAAGATTAAGACGCCATAGTTTCCTGGTGAACATGCGCATGCCGCTGGCGAAGAGCGCAATGGATGCCAGGATGCAGCACGATTGTGCCGTCATGGAATTGGCCATTACAAAAAGCCAGACTGTCATGCCAATCAGCGCCGCGTAAACGATCAACCGTTTCTTGCGCTGCGGAT
>JANWKU010000013.1 GCA_025451215.1 Terriglobales bacterium | reverse complement strand
TCGGCGCTCGGTTACAGGCCGCCTGCCCCCGCGGCCTGTAACCCATGGGTGCCAAATCCAAATTCACAGCCAATGGCTGTGATATAAACTCTCTCATTGAACCTGGTACAAAAACTCGGGCAGGTCAGGGACCGTGGGGCTATGTCAAAGCCTGGCCTGATGCTCGACGTAAGCCAGGCCGAACAGCCGTGCAGCTTTCTGGAAGAGGTAGCACTCCTCATTCGTGTTCTGTGCGCCGCCCAGGAAGCCGATGGCATCCGTGCGATTGACCGTGACCTCCTTGTCGGCAACCTTCTCGGTGGCGATCCAGGTCGCGTCACGCGTCTTCTGAATCTTCTGAGCCACCCGAGTGATCGCCTCGTCCCAGGAGAGATCCTCCCAGTGGTCGCTGCCCGGCGCGCGATACATGGGTTTTGTGAGCCGGTTCGGCGAAGTGTGAGTCGCGAACATGGAAATACCCTTCACGCATAAAGAGCCGCGATTCACGATGTGATCGAAATCGCCCTCCATGGTGATCAACTTGCCTTCGCGGACCGTCGCGACCATGCCGCAGCCACACGAACAAAAATTGCAGGAGGTAGTGAACTCGTTCACGTCGGAGAGTTTCAGCGTCTGCGTGGTGGCCCGCACGGCTTCCACGTTGACAAGCGCGCCCAGCGCTAGTCCCGCACAACCCCTGACCGACGTCTTGAACCAATCTCTCCGAGTAACTTCCGTCAGAACCTTTGATGACTCTTTCGTGGTGTTTCGCATTTCTTGAGTCATTCCATGTTCTTCACTTTTGTTCGGGTCCAAAGCCTGCTCCCTGGTTCACGAAACGAAGTTGTATCTCAAGAGTCTGACTCTTTCATTGCCATCCATAACTTGCCGAAACAATCATTTTGTTCAGAGAGACTAGCGGCGCATGATGCGACTTTCGATCGTTGTGGAAAGATGCTATCAAGACGCCCCTTAAACGAGCACTTCGTCTACCCAGCAAATACTCGGCATTAACGTTAAGTGTTCTGCTCACTCAGCCTCAACTAGGGATATCCCTAGCTGAAATCAGAAAACTTCCAAAATATCCTCCTTTACGAGATGAACCTCGATGGTCCTTTGTTCCGTTGGAAGGTAGCTCCGAGGATCCTCGAGGGTACGTTGTGGTAGTCAGGGAACAGCGAGTAGGAAAAGAAATCCGCTGGACGCTTGGCCGTTCGCAAAACACAGAATCAAGTTCGGCACCGAATGCCTCCGTTTCTGCAAGAGGCAAACGAAAAATCAAATCAAGGAGGAAGTGATGAGGAAGATTTTATCTGGACTATCAATTGCATTTGCGCTGTGCTTTTCGGCAACTGTTTCGCACGCTCAGGATGCTGCGAAAGGAGAGAAAACCTTCAAGGCAAAGTGTGCAGGTTGCCACGGCGCTGACGCCGCCGGAAAGCCCGCGATGAAATCGCCTTCGATCAAGGGCAAGAGTGCCGACGAAATCACCAAGGCGTTTTCCACTTCGCCGAAGCACGCCAGCGTAAAGAGCCTGCCGCCGGCAGATGTGAACGATCTCGCTGCCTACCTCGCAACCCTGAAATAGGTCCTGTGCGTCTCTAGCGGGCTTGCTTTACGCTCCCTCGAAATCCTGAAAGGCCTCGCTACAATACCTATGGACTGGGCTAGTAAAATGTATCCCGAGATCGGCGCATAACCTACCAGGCCGGCCGGGCATACTCAACTTTTGTCCAGCTGGCCTGGAGTCCCATTGCTTCAAACGAGCCCGTGATGGCTAAATTGGACGGATAAGCTGTAACGACTAGGAACTACCGCCCTGAATGAGTTTGGCAATGCGCAAAAAGCGCGAGAGTTTTGCCATGATCGCAGTCCTGGCGGTGGTCTATTTCGGCACCGCTAAACTGGGACTTCGATTCGCTTTGGTTAATCCCAGTGCGACGGCGCTCTGGGCTCCTACAGGCATCACTCTAGCGGCCTTCCTTATTTTCGGGTCTCGGATATGGCCGGGTGCATTCCTTGGCGCATTTTTTGCGAATTTGACCACCACCGGAGCCGTTCTCACTTCGATTATTATTGCGACGGGAAATACGCTTGAAGGTTTGGTGGCCTGGTGGCTGGTTACGCGCTTTGCTCGCGGACCCCAGGCTTTTGAACGGGCGCAGGATATTTTTAAGTTTGCCTTCCTGGCAGGAATAGTCAGCACCGCGATCAGTGCAACCATCGGTGTCACATCCCTAGCGCTGGAGGGATTTGCACAGTGGACTTTGTACGGCACCATCTGGCGGACTTGGTGGCTAGGTGACGGAGTCGGCGCCGTGATTGTGACTCCTCTCGTGCTGCTCTGGAGGGAGAACCCCCACCTGAACTGGACCCGCGAACAGATTATTGAGCTCGCGTTCTTGTTCCTTGGCCTGTTTTCTACCGTTTGGATTGTCTTTGGTGGGCACTTTCACTCTGAGATCAAGAATTATCCGCTGGAATACCTTTGCATTCCGTTCTTAATCTGGGCCGCATTCCGCTTTGGTCGCCGCAAAGCCGCCACCGCAACCTGCGTTCTGGCGGGCATTGCCATCTGGGGCACTCTTCATGGATTTGGCCCGTTTTCCAGAGAAACACTGAACACATCTTTATTGCTGGTGCAATCGTTTGTTGGCATCGTCGCGGTGACAAGTTTGGCTCTGGCCGCCGAAGTCTCCGAGCGCAAGCGCGCGGATGAGCGTGTGCAGCAATTGGTGGGGACCGACGCGCTCACCGGGCTTGCCAATTATAGACGCCTGATGGAAGCGGTCGAATTGGAAATCAAACGCTACGGACGTTCAGGACGGCCCTTTGCAATCTTGCTTCTCGATTTGGATGGCTTGAAGAAGCTGAACGACACGCATGGCCATCTCGTGGGCAGCCGGGCGCTTTGCAGGCTAGCGGAAGTACTCAAAGTCCACTGCCGAGAAGTGGATACGCCGGCGCGATACGGAGGTGACGAGTTTGCTGTGGTACTTCCAGAGACATCCTCGGCGCAGGCCCAGCAGATCGCCACAAGAATCCGTGAACGGATCGCCTGCGATGGAGAGAGTCCACCGGTCTCAGTGGCCGTCGGCAGTGCAGTATTCCCGGACGACGGGGAGTCCATTGAAAAGATCCTCTCGGCTGCTGATCGAACACTGTATGAGATGAAGCGCCCTCCACTCGCCCGAATTTCGCGCCAAGGACAATAAGCTCGTCGCTGCACTCCCTGGGTGATACAGGAAAAGGGGGTCGGCCAAACCTCGCGTTGGGAAAGCTGGGACTGACGTGATTTTGGGTGCTGCTCGTCCTACTGATGGGGACAAATCACGTTGTGCCCGCTACCGCCAGAAAGCCAGGAAGGATATTCAGGGGAGAACACATTGTCCACACTGCCACGGCGAGGGATTCAACTCGCATGAGGCGCGGGTAACTATGAAATAGATTCCGCGTTTTAGCAGCTATTAATCTACCCAGAATGGTTTTGCAAATTCTAAGAGGGAGCCAAATGAAAGTTAAGGGTAGAAGCGACAAAGAAGTAAACGCTGGCGTGGTGACAGGCCGTAAGGACTTGGGAAGGAATTGCTTCCAGTGCCATTCAAAGTTTGTTGGCCGTGGATCGCGGGCAAACGCATTTCCTGCTGCTCGATCGCGAGGCCTGCACGGCCGCCTATCCGGAAATTAATTGCCAAGTCCGATTAACGCTGTAACGCCAGAAGTGGGTCCCAGCCCGACCATGCCGCTGGAAGCCGGGAAGCCGGAAAATTTCTGAGATGTCCCGGAAGTTCCGAGTCCTGTTGCGCTTTCCCTCGGCGAGCCGGCTTGCACAGAGGCCTCGCTGTTGCCTGCGCTTATGCTTTTAGGCTTTGCCGCCCTCGCCTGCAACTAGGGGAACCCCTAGTTGCAGCAGGGACCGGACGGCTGTAGGTTCCCGAATCGGACGTGATGTGCTTTCGTCCAAATTAAGGGCTGCCGTGGACTTCTTGGGCGGGGAAATGGCAGCCCCCTTTTCCGCTTCGGTTCGACGCCCTCACAGGCACGTGGAATTAGCGGGAAGCTCTTCCCCCGTGGAAGGTGGCTAATATGTCGATACAGAGAGATTACGGCGTCGCGTGCAAAAATCCGAAATGTAGCAACAGAATAGTTCTCGGTGAGTACATGGCTCGACGCCGATCCAGCGGGGATCCTATTACCCTCATCAGGTTCTCAGCAAGGAAACTCACCTGCCCCGAGTGCCACAAGGCTTACGAATATGACCAGAACGACCTCCGAGAATTTTCGGATAAATTGTCAGTGTAAATGTCCATCGCTATCTTTCGAAGCGGATTGTCCGTTTTGAGGGGTTGTCTCAATGGGTCGACGCAACACTAAGACCGAGCCCCGCCTGCATTCAAAACAGAGGCTATGATCGCCCTGGAGGTTGCATCAGCCAGAACACCGCCCTTGCTAGATACGGATACCGGAGAAGGCCGGTGTTGCATCGACCATCCGAGCGGGCAGCGTGATTCCGTAAGAATTACGAATTAACACTAGCTGATTAGAGGGAAGGACTATGAGAAGCCTTGATTGCTCTGGATGGTCCCCCGAAGCGCTACGCCTAGGAAGGCGAGCCTACCTTTCTTTCGTCTGGCTCTTGCGGGCTCCTGCCGCCGATGGAGACGTCCGAAGCTGGACGAGTTGAATCAGGATTAATCAGGGCCCGCAAACTATGTAACGCCCGCCACGGGGATGTCCCTGCGCTCCCACCTGAAGCTATGGACGCGTCGAGGAGGCTCGCGATGAAACTAAATACCTGCGTTTTCATTGCTATTACCGCGATATTCGTTGAGGCGAGCCTCGCAATTGGACAAACCCAACCCAACTCCCCAAAAAAAGGCCTCGAACCGACCAGGAACACAAACTCTAGTCAGGAGATTGGAGAGTCATATTCGAGATTACTGCCGGAGCAAAGACGTCTAGTCGACGATTACATCGGGCATTACAACGCGACCACCGGTAACAAGGTTGCACCTCAAGAAGCCTACGATAACGCCCGGTTGTCCGTTCGAACGACGTTTGACTCTGTGACTCACGCACTCTTGAAAGCGAAGTTGACGGATGTTAGCGGCAAGAATCTGGGTTTGGCGATTGATCTGGTGGAAGCCGTTGACGAAGTGATGGGGGAGGAATCCACGGCCGGAGGCGACCGTCAATTTCGCCTATACGTTTATCTTAAGCCCAATGCGATGGACACTCTCACGAAGAGCCGAGAGTTCTATCGCGATCGTGACAACTCCGTATATCACAAAGGGTTTCCGATCAGCTACCGTCTTAAGAACGGCCCACCGTCGATTCAATTTTCTATTTCTCGCGACACGAAAATGGCAGATATTGACGTGGATTACCGTTCTTCGGGTTTTCCGAAGGGCCTGCTCAACGGGCATCTTACGGCTTCGAATTCGGACGTTCGTGCTGGGAACAATCTAGACAAACATGACCAGAGATGGGCCGGCCTGAATGGATGGTGGCGCGAGGTGTTCGGCATATTGGGAAGCGGAGGGAAACCCCCAAAAGAAGCGGCCACTGAACGGCTGAACAAGATCCCAGTGAATCCCGCCATAAAAGCGAATCAAGGGATTGATAAGAGCGCACACGATTTTCTGAATAGTTGGGTGGTAGACAAACAGCCGAAGCTCTCTGTGGCATATTTATCGCGCCGCAGCTATCCGTGTTTGGAAGCGATCGCGAAAAAGAATCGAAAGCCGATGGCTCCCGGCATGATCAGGCTGGGTGTGGTAACCGCGATGAACCAATTCAACGATACCACCGGCGCAGTCGGATCTGTTGGAGACGTGTTCGCGCCCGCCGATCAATGGTTACCAGAATTGAAGGAAACTAAAAACGCTTATAGCAGCGAGTTTCGATTGATAAGCGTCCCTTCCGATTTAGGGGAAGACGTGGAGTGTGTGGCCGCGGTGGATAAAGGTGAAGGAAAACAATCATCAGAAAAGTATTTCGGGACCTCCTTCAGAGCGAAGCAAGAGGGTAGTGGCCACAAGACGATGTCTCTGCTTTGGGCACAGGAAAGCGGGTTCTGGAAAATCATAGCCATCCGCATCGAAGACAGCAGCGATGCGGGGATTCTTCCAAAACAGGCTGCTGCCACCGTACCCACGGAAGATGAGCCGAAGTCCATCTTGGGCGATCCGGACATGGTGAAAATCATTACTGACTTCTATCAGACTTGGATTGTGAAGCGGCAAAGCGCGGAAGCTTCCAAGTTTGTGTCGCAGCGCTCCTACCAGTGTTTAGGTTCATCTCTCAACGGAGAAGAGAATCTAGAGCCAACGAAAAGGATAGCGTCGGCCCTGGACAGGGTGCTGAAGAGAGTTGCAACGGGGAACAATCTCTCCAACTTGATGTCGAGTGTTCAACCGGTGAATGATCTGTTGCGACCGGTAGAGCAAGAAGACTCACAGGCGTTCGCGATTATGGCCGTACCGGATCAGAAAGCTGACAGTTTCTTGTGCCAGAACCGGCACCTGCCAGAAAAAACGCCGGAGTTGAAGCCGGATGAAGCGACGTACGGCGCATACTATTTGTCCGCAAGCCGGCTGAATTTCGGTGAAGAACAGTCACCAACTCTTCTCTTGCTGTGGGCCAAAGAGCACGCGGGATGGAAGATAGTCGCGTGGGCCGTGGAGGTTCCGTAAACGGCTGAGCCGGAGAATGGGCGCCGGCGATCTTCGGTGGACCCGGCCGATGGACGTCAGAACTAGCACCCGACAAATCGGTGGCCCCACGCTTAGGCTCAGTGCTTTGCTTCGCTGATCGTCTTCGCGAGGTCCGGAGCTTCCGGAATCAAACGCGCAAAACGCGCAAAGCGTGTGACGCCACTTTTCGCCCAAAGAACAGCCCAAACTAGCCCCTCCTGACTAAGCAATAGGGCAACCGAAAACAAGAGAAGCGTCAAAAACGCCGCGGCAAGCAGGGCCAGCACAACGAGAATTTCCCGGACCACGTAGTAATTCATTAGTGCTGCCGATGTGACCACCAACAAGGCCAGCATGACGCGAAACCGGGTTCGCGATGCTTGCACTCGGATGCGATCTCGACGGCTTCTTCCGCGCAGCATCCCGTTCCCTCATCAGACTTAGCTCTCGGCGGGACGAAGCAACGGGGACACATTTGCATGCGTTGGGCCGAAGAAATTCCGAAAACACCGGTTGCTGGAGCCACTAAATGGGCTCCTGTTTCCTGATGGATCCTAAGTCCTGGTCTTGGCGCGAACTGACCTTGCTACCGCGAAAATAATAATTAACAGTAATCCCAGACTGATAAGCGGAAGGTAGCCTCGTGTCAGCGGATTCGTTGTCGCAGGCGGCGCAGGCATTTCCGTTGCCTCTGATGGCGCAGCCGTGGGTGTTCCCTCGGCTACCAACAGAGGAGTATCCGCTGCTGGAGCTTGCAGGGTTACCGGCGGCGAGGCCACTTGCGTCTGCGATACGACCGGAGGCGGCGGCATCGTCCCACTCACTCTCCTGCCCTGGGCCACGACCGGGGGCGGCGGCATCGACCCACTCACGCTTCTGTCCTGGGCCACAAACGACACAGGAACTTCCACGATTTTTGTTGCGGTGACCAGCATCCCTTTCTTCAGGCCGAACGCGTCAACCATTTGCCCGTCCACGTTGAACTTCTGATCCTTGGGGATTTTGAACGACTGATTCGTTCCGTTCTCTAGCGTCAGGATCACCGTAGTCGGTGCGGCGATATACCAGACTTTTCCTTTTACCGTCTCGATGGTGGTGACAAGTTGCGGGGTAGTCGTTGTGGTAATCGTACGCTCCAGCTTCATCCCAGGCTTCAAGTCGTGAATCCCTAACTGTCTTCCATTAACCGTAACCTTGGCGCTCTCCGGAATGTTCTCGAAGTGTCGCACCGAGCCGTTTTCCATTCTGACAATCAGATCATTTCCTTCCACGGCCATAACTTCGCCGCGGTCAACCTGCACTACTTCAGTGCTTGCGCCGGATTGCACCTGCGTTGTGGTCTGTACTTGAACTCCGGCTCCCTCGGCAGAAACGGCACAAATTGCCCCGACAGCCAGCACCAGCCCGATCTTCGTCCAATTGTTGCCTAGCCTCATATTCCGATCTCCTTCTCCGCGCTCAACGCGGATTTCTCCAACCGATTGCAACCATTCCGTTCAAATTGACCGACCCGAGAGGAGCCCGACCAAAGAGTTTTTCAACCACTCGTCACAGAAATGTTCACGCAAAGTCTTTGCTGCGACGATTACCCGGATCCCATGTCCTCCGGCGAAATGGAGGATTCCATTTGCCTGCTCAGCGCCGAAACGGTTTCATCACCCGTAAGCGATTTTTCATTAATCCCCCGGCAAAATCGCGCAACAGGAGATCCGCTTCATTCGCCCCGTTGCTTCCCTCTATCGCTTCCTGCGCTTTGGTCAACAAGGCAAGCAACTCGACGTCGAACACCTTCGGATCAGCTTCCGCCCCGTTCTGATTCGCGCCCGCCTTGTACATGAGTCACCCCAAATCTGAATCGGCGACTACTTTTTGTTAAGGTCGTCGTCCTTGTAGTACTTCGTCCCTTGCAGCGTCAATTGCAGGGCAAGGCCATTCTTCGTGATCTCATAAACGTATACTCCCGGGGCCACCTCGACCGCCCCCGAATAGGCCGCGCCTTTTTCTCCTGCCTTTGCGGCCGCGTCCGTCTGCGCGGAACCGGACCAGCCAGAATCGAGAAATTGGTTCAGGGCTTTCTCGTCCGCAAACACAAAGACAGCGCGATAGTCCTTCACGCCAAGACCCAGTCCGGCTCCGACCGAACCCATCTTCATAAAGGTCTCCTGCTTGTTGCCGTTATTGATGGCGATGCCAGAGCCGCGCGCCGTGCTCAGTAACAGATTTACCCCCGTATTGTTAAAGACCGCGTATCCGGCGGCCTTCTGGATTGCCGCCTGTGCAGCGGGTTCCAACTTGTACAGATCTTGAAGGGTCTGCGCGGCCATTTTGCGGGTTTTATCCCTTTTTTCGTCGTTGTCGTCTGCGGCGACGCATATCCCTGCCGATAACATCGTGACGGCGAGAATCGTGGCGATTGCGCTTTTGACTTTCATCGTAGTCCTCCCTTAGCGAAGCTCAGTGACCGAGATGTCGAAAGTACTGGTCCGGTCAGGACAGGAAGCGCCCCGCAGGCGGATGCGTTAAACCAGCACGTTCGCTTGTAGGCTGTTTCCTCATGGAGGACAACTAGGGAAAACCCTAAAACTTTCGAACGGACGGCCTAAGCCTCAAGTTAGGGCGATTGGTTGGCCGCCGACTCCTTCGACGATCGAGACACTACGCGCGTTGTCCGCTCGTGGCACGATGCCGCCGTAACCCAGCGTTACCAATGTCACGAAACTGAATTAGATTGCGCTGGCTTGCGAAAACGCTCCCGGGAAGGAAAAAGTGCCCGGTTTCATCTGATCGAGAAGTGGGTAGAGTTGAGACTCCCGAAGTGCACCATTAGGGATTTCCCCAGTTGCTTGGGTTCAGTGCTGTGTCTAATAAAGTACGCACAAGTCATACAGGAGCGGCTGGTCCACCCTGCCGTCCTAGAAGAAACAACAGGACTCGAGGATCGACCATACCCCCGAATCCCCGAGTCCTGCCCTCCTTGGGCAGGATCTTCCACTATTCCTGGAAAACAGTCGGAAACCATAATCCGGCGCGTCTAGCACCACGCATTTTGTCTACAAGACGTGGCAGTGGCCTAATCACTGCTTATGGCGGGTCCAATCCCTTAAACTCAAACATCCGATCGATCTGCAACTTCTAATTGATCTACGGCTGGCTCGAGTGGCACCCAAACATCAATTCTCGTTCCTTTTCCAGGCTTTGAATGCATCTCAAATTCTCCGCCTAACGCGCGTGCACGCCCTTGCATGCTGAGGATGCCCAGTCCGGGTTTTTCGAGCTTATCCGAGTCGAACCCTGTACCCGCGTCGTACAAAGAAAGGATTAGTCTGTTGCCCCAATGGCGCACACTCAATTGAGCCTTTTTAGTGCCGCTGTGTTTCTTCAAATTCTGTAGTCCTTCCTGGGCAATGCGAAACAGACATAAAGCAACGTCTGGCCGAACGCTGCGCGGAACATCTTCGGATGTGAAATCGACTTCGATACCTTGTTTGGCGCCCAACTCCCTACACAGTGACTTCAACCCAGTGACGAGCCCCAAGGTATCAAGCGTGGAGGAATGTAAACGGTGGGATAGTGTATGAAGATCGTCACCAAGCTCACCAACCGACTGCCTGAACTCGTCCAGCGTCTGCTTCAGCGGATCCCGCGAATCAGGAAGTGTGTCCGCGGTATTTTGCAGTCCGAATGCAAGCGCCGCCAATCGTTGACTAAAATCATCGTGCAGTTCAGACGCCAGCCTGCTTCGCTCCTTCTCTTGCGCGCTAATCAAATGGCGGCTGAGCCGCACCTCGGCGTCGTGCGCCTTCTTCAGCTCCAGTCGACTGTAATGAAGATAGGTCGCCAGCAGCATCAAGAGAAGAATGACCACTAAACCGCTAATCCAGAAGTTTTTGGTGCGTTCCCATACCGACATTTCGCGGAACACCACGATGCTTCCGGCAGGAAGGTCGCTTTCTTTGAATCCCCACCGATCGAGCGCTCGCCAATCAAACATATAAACGTTGCTGTTTCTCACTATGGGGATTTGCTCCGGTTTCATCCCGCCGAGAATCTTCGCCGCCATGCTGGCAGCGACCTTACCATCTGCCGCCCAACTCACCACATAGCCCCCCACCGTGCCCTTGCCGACATCCACGTCGTCCATGACAAAAACGGGCGCATTCGCAGCATCGACAATCATCGGAACCGACTGGGATGCGTCAATGAAGTGTGCTCCTGCCGCATCTTCCATAAGGGACGTGTGATAGATGATCGTCTTGCTTGGCAACCGCCGCAGCCGTTCAAGCAGCGCGTCCATCGCTAGACCCGTGAGATAGGTGAAATCCAACCGCGACTCGTACTTACGCAAACTTTCCCTGGTCAGAGCTTCCAGGCTTCGATCAAATTCTCCGGAACCGCCCACGACCACCACATGCTTGGTGTCCGGTTGCAAGTGCAGGGCCGCGAGAAGAGTCTTCTCTGGCTGTGCCACCCCCCACACTCCGGTAAAGTGCGAGTCCGGTTTCATCTGATCTGCCATTTCTTCTGTGGTCCCACAGAAGATAACCGGGACGTCCGGAAATGACTTTTCGTGGTAATCCACCATGAATTTCAAAGACGAAGGGCCGACCGTAATGATCAGGTCCGGTTTGCGCTCTGTATACTTGCGGATGTACCACTCGCGGAACTCTCGCTGGGAAACCTTGTCTGGAAACAAGGTCGCTTCAAGATTCTCACTATAGAGTTCCACCTGGTATGGAGAAACCGCCAACCCATCCGCGATTTCTTGATCTAGTATCGAAACGCCGGGCGACGCAATCTGGCTAAAATCATTGAAAATCAGGACACGGCGGACTGCCTGGACTTGCTGAGATCTAATCGATTGGGGAAGGAGGAAAGATGCAATGGCAACCAGCGCCAGCACAAACCATGCCCCTCCCGGCTTCACTTGTCGAGGACAATGGCCACTATAATCCCAACTCTGGTGTCTATATTCCCAAGACAAGCTGTGCTCCGCTGGAGCCGACACCAAAAAACCTACAAGGTCATCCGCAACGGAGAGAGTCTATCACTATTTATGCGAAGGTCAGCCGGCCTTCTTGGCTGGTCATTAAATTTTCAGCTATCTCCGTTGACCCAAATGTCAGATTGCCTCGAATATAATGTTGGCGGGAACTGTTAACCTGGGATAGTATTCCACAGATCTTAAGGTACATAGTTTTCCGCGCAAGTGGCAAGACTCCGGAATAGTCTTCCCTGCTGCTGTCCCCTGGGGTCGTCCGGATGGGTCAGGGTTCACAAAACAAGCGGCATACGCATCGTCGCACGGTGTCAGCCGTCCTGATCGCTATTGCGTTGCTCCTTCCTGTTTTTTTACCTGCCCAATCAGCCTCGACCGGTGCATTGGCTGGCGTGGTACTAGACCCATCCGATGCCGAGTTGCCCGGCGTGGTCTTACTCCTGAGCAATCGAAATACGGGTCGCACGGAATCTGCAACTTCCGACGAGCATGGAAGGTTTGTTTTCCTTTTCTTGTCCCCCGGCATTTATCAAATACACGCCAGCAAAGCTGATTTTACTTCCCTGGATCTTAGCGACCTGCACATCGCCCTTACCGAAACACTCAGACTTGAATTGCGCTTGCAACTCGCAACCCATTTCGAACATGCATTGGTCGCCTCCCAGCCAGGCATGGTTCAAACCGACAGCGCAGCCTTGGGAAGAGTGGTGAATGAGGCCTCGATCCACGAACTACCACTGGTCACAAGAAACTTCGTGCAGATAATCGGGCTTTCTCCTGGCGTAGCCGTCGGGGTGTACAACGCCGGTGAGCTCGGGCTCGGCGGGACCGCGCTTTCTCAGATCGCGCAATCCAACGACGGGATTTTCGTGCATGGAGCTCGCTCCTACGACAACAATTTTCAAATTGACGGGATCAGTGTCAGTGACGTGCAGGGAAGCGCGGCAGGGAGTGGCGGAATTCCCATACCAAACCCCGACAGCATCCAGGAGTTCAAAGTACAGACAGGACTCTATGATGCGGGTTTTGGGCGTTATGCCGGCGCTAACGTTAGCTTGGTCACAAAAACGGGGGGAAACGATTTCCATGGAGACGTCTTTGAGTTTTTTCGAAACGAAGTTCTCAATGCCAACGATTTTTTCCTGAATCAGGCTGGGCAGCCGCGCCCCGCTCTCAACCAGAATCAGTTTGGGTTCGCGTTTGGTGGGCCGATAAAGAAAGAGAAATTGCTTTTCTTCGGCTCATATCAGGGAACGAGGCAGGTCAATGGCGTTGCGGCCGGTCAGTCGAGAATCGCCTGTACCTCCAACCTAATCGAGCCGCCGTTAACCAACGACAGATCCCCAGCGGCGCTAGGTAGCCTGTTTAGCGGCATGTCCGGCGCCCTGGGTGGCGTTCCCATCCAGGCGGATGGTTCCAATATCAATCCCGCGGCTTTGAACTTGCTAAATTTGAAGCTCCCTGATGGATCCTTCTTGATTCCCACTCCGCAAACGGTGGACACAACAAAGCCATTTGCGCAGCAAGGTTTTTCGGTTTTTGCGGAACCTTGTCATTTTGGCGAAAATCAGTTTTTGACGAATGCGGATTACCTGATCAGCAGGAACAGTAGAATCACTGCCCGTTTCTTTTTTGCTGACGATGCGGAAACAGTCACATTCACCGGGAACGGACTCAACCCGTCCGGCAACATTCCTGGATTTCCGAGTCCCGCGGATTCCGGGTTCCGAGTTTTCTCTCTCGCCCATACCTACGCTTTCAACAATGGTTGGCTCAATGAAGCAAAATTCGGCTATGTTCGCACCAGAACCGGCACCGAAGCCAAAACCCCATTCAGCTGGTCGGATGTTGGAATTGCCGAAGGAGAAATGAGCAACAACAATGAGCTTCCCAGCTTAAAAATAGCCGGTTCTGTCAGTTTCGCCTCGGGATTCCCGCGCACCATCACTCAAAATAGTTTTGTCTTTGCTGATGGCCTCAGTTTTGTACATGGAGCTCACACTCTCCAGCTGGGTGGATCGCTAACCAGATTTCAAGACAACATTGACATAGTAGGTCTCGGGTCATTGGTGCAGTTTCTCAGTTGGCCGGATTTTCTGCTTGGCCAGAATGCGGAGAGCAACGGTACGGAATTCAGCAATGTTTTTGCGTCGTTTGACGACTTTGGGTTGACCTACCGGGCTTACCGGGCATGGCAGGGCGCAGCATTCGCTCAGGATGACATTAAAGTTGGCCGGTCTTTAACTCTCAATATTGGCTTGCGATATGAACGCATCGGCCAGTTCGGAGACAATCAGGGTAGAAACTCCAGCTTCGATGTCAGCAAAGCCGATGCAACCCCCCCGCCGGGCGGAAGCCTCGCCGGCTATATTGTCGCTTCCAACTTTTCCGGTACTCTTCCGCCCGGCGTCACTCGGGTGAACAATCCGTTTGGAAACTATGGAGAGGGCCAAAATACGATCGCTCCACGAATCGGATTCGCCTGGCAGTTCTTGCCCGGTTCAAACGTGTTCGTGCTCAGGGGAGGTTACGGTATTTATTACTCCCAGCCAACCGGCCAGGCGCTTTATCAAAACGTGTTCGGCGCTCCGTATTCTGAGTTCCGATTGAACAGTGGTCAGTCAAATGCCGCTGCCACTTTCCAAGCGCCTTTTGTGCAGCCGTTTCCTACTTCGGCTTCCTTCCCAATGTTCCCCGCGTATTCACCTACCACCTCCACCAGTATTTACGGCGTGGCCCCAGGTTTTCGTCCCACCATGGTCCAGCAGTACTCGCTAAACGTTCAGGCTGAACTCCACAAAGGTTGGTTACTGGAAGTCGGGTACGTTGGCACCCGTGGATTACACTTGGTGCGTCAACGTTCCTTCAATCAAGCCCTGTCAGCCTCAACCAGCAATCCGATAAGAGGAGTGGTCACGAATACAGTCGCGAATATTTCTTTGCGAGTTCCGGTCCCCGGCGTACCTCCGGACTCTCTCGTATTGATGGAATCCGAAGGCAGCTCCTGGTACAACGGTCTTGAAGTCAGTTTGACGAAGCGGCTAAGCAACGGATTGCAATTCCTCGCTTCCTATACTTTTTCAAAAACCTTGGACACCGATGGCGCCGACATTAACTCGACGTCGTCAGGAAATGCCCTGACACTAGGCGATCAGGACTCGTCAAGCCAGCGGTGGGGAAGGGTGAGCTTTGATCGCACTCATCGATTCGTTTTTAGCGCAACCTGGAGCCTCCCCGGTCCGTCAGCCGGCCTAGAGCGGGCGGTCCTCGCCGGTTGGGAAGCGGCGACTGTAGTTACGATTCAATCAGGCAGCGCTCTCACCGTTTCCGACACCAATGCCAACAATGTCTTTGGGATAAGCGAAGACCGGGCGCAGCTCAGCGGGACATGCTCGAAAAATCAACTGGTCAAGGGAGGCTCGGTGGAATCGAAATTGGGAGGCTATTTCAACGCCGCCTGTTTTACGAATCCGCCAATTATTGGTGCAGATGCTATCGGAACGGCGTTCGGGGACAGCGGGACCGGAATAGTAAATGGTCCTGGTCAAGCGAACCTGGATCTCTCGCTTTCCAAATTATTTATTGTCAATTGGCCGATCGAAAACAGTAGCTTGCAATTTCGCGCCGAGTTTTTTAATGCCCTCAATCATCCGCAGTTTGCCAATCCCGATATCAGCTTCACCTCTCCAACATTTGGAGTTATCAGCAGCACTGCGGTCAATCCCCGGGTCATCCAACTCGCGCTTAAGTTCGCATTCTGACCATCCGGCCGGTATCAATTCAACGAGAGTTCGTGAATAAAGGAGACCTCGTTTTGCTAACTCCGTTCGCTTCATTAACTTGGTGAACCTCAGGTTACAGAACTGCTCTCCGTTTCTTGGCAGAAGCCATCCCCGCAGACCGCTAGGGGAATCCCTAGTTGAAGTGCGGACTGCAACGTCGTAAATATCAAAATCGGAAGTAAGCATACTGTTCGGACAGGCGGGCTGCTGTCAACTTCTTGGGCGGAGATGGATGGCAGCCCCTTCTTTCCGTGGTTCGAAATACCCGAGGGGATGCGACTGAATGGGTCTCCGCCGCGTACTTGGAAATTCCTCGCTAATTGAGTCTTTGCTTGACTTCGTAAGGCCACGTTATGGAAATCGCAAAATTCAGTTCGCAATTTATTGTCGCTTTGGGACAAGCGACGCTACATTTTCGGCAAGCACTGTACCCGCTCATGGAACGCGCAAGAATCGCCGCCCAGGGAGTGCGGGAGGCAATGGCAAGCTCATTCGACGCTGTCGTTGTGGCGAACAGTAAATTGTCCAAACATATTTCGCAATTTTCTGCCAACTTGAGTGAAGCTACGCTACATCTTCGGGACGCGCTAAACCCGCTCACCGAACGTGGAAAGGGCGCACTCCAGAAACTGCCGGAGTTACTGGCAAACTTCCTCAATGCCGTGGTGGTGGTTGGCGGCAAAATCCACCAGCACAGTTCACAAATTATTGCCGCTTTGAAGCAAACACCGGCACATGTTCGCCAGGCACTGGTCCCGCTCGCGGCGGGTGGACGGAACGTTCTTGCGAAAACTCGAAGCCTGCAGGATGCGCGTCATGCCAGAGAGAATCATTTGCGTGAGTTACTGGACAGTTCCGCCGATGCCGTTGTTGTGACCAACATTGACCGCCGGTTTGTGTCCGCAAATCCGAATGCCTTGCACTTGTTCGGTGTCTCGGATGCCAACATACGCCAGTTCACCATTGACGCATTTCTTCTGGAAGATGAAATTCTCCATCTTGACGAGAATGGCGTGCCTCTCATCAGTCGCGAGGAGACGCGAGGTGAGTGCAAGATCAGACGCCTAACCGGAAACCTTCGAGTCGCGGACTATGTTTTCGTCCCCAATTTTGTACCTTTCCGGCACCTATTTATATTCCGTAACGATCGCGAATGGCTTCGCAGAAAACGAGTCGCCGCCGGATAGAACGCGATCTATAAATGTAAACCTGGCGCCCTATGTGGGCGAGCGCTTTTCTTAGTCAACGTATTCGAGCAGCCCAAACGGGCTGGAGGTGCAACCATGAGGTCGCGTCAATTTTATCCGCTCACAGTGTTTATGCTTCTAGGGCTTCCCGCGGTTTGCCTTGGCCAAACCACTACGACTACCGTTGTCGCTACGTCGACAAATCCTCTCAATGCTTACGCCCCGCCATGCATTTCGCAGATTAAACAGTATGTCCCCGTAAGCTGCCAGATCACGCCGTCAGGCGGAACTCAGCCGTACAGCTATACGTTTACGGGAGGCTTCCCAACGGGGATGTCTATGTCCACCGGTTTGGGCGGTGGCTTGATCAATGGAACGCCCACGGACATAACTGGCGTGCAGGCCGCTGTAACCGTAACTGATGCCAGAGGAGGTACTGCCACAACCTCGTTCATGATCACGCCCGCCGGATTAGCCGGCTCAGGCCCGTGCGGCAGCTCCGTTTGCGTCACGGGATCCGGTTACGCTATCAAAACCGGGGAAGGGTATACAGTCACCACATTAGCCAACGTGCAGATGGCGGCCACAACTTATTGGAGTGATGGCAGCACCCTCGATGTAACTGCCATGGCGACCTGGGCATGCGCTCCGAGCCCGCTATGTGGTTCAGTCTCCCCAACTGGACTTTATACGTCTGGAAATACCATCGGTACCTACCACCTGACGGCAACATTCTCTGGAGTAACGAATAACGGAGGATCGGGTGTCCCCGTTACCGTAGCTACAATCGAGGCACACTCCAAAGAGAGCGACCGAGTAGCCAATTCTGGCATGGTGATGAGAGAAATCCTGCAACTGCGGAGCGGCATACCCGATGCGGTGCTACAGAAGGCAGAATGCGTCATTGTTGTGCCTTCCACCCTCAAGTTCGCCGCTGGCGTTGGCGGAAGTTATGGACGTGGCGTAATGACTTGCCGCGGGGGACCCAACTTTCAGGGGCCCTGGAGTGCTCCTTCCATGATCGCGCTCGGCGGAGGCAGCTTTGGCTTTCAGGTCGGCGGGCAGGCCACCGATTTTGTTCTGCTTCTGATGAATGACCGTGCGGCCAGCAGCATATTGACGAGCAAAGTAAAAATCGGCGCAACTGCGTCGGCTGCCGGCGGGCCTATTGGACGGGAAACAACTGCCGCCACCGATTTGTTCCTGCGCGCAGAGATACTTTCGTACTCGCGCGCTCGAGGACTTTTTGCGGGGGTATCGTTGGAGGGTTCCACGCTGCGACCCGACAACCGAGCCAATCGCAACCTCTATGGCAAAGACGTCGCTGCGAAAGCCATAGTCCTCCAAGGCGAAGTTTCGCCGCCATCTTCGGCGCTCGAGCTTCTATCCGTGCTGAACGCCAAGTCGCCAACCAACAAATCAGCGGACCGCTCCAGCAAGGGCAAATGAACCCATTCGGTGGTTCGGTCTTGCTTGTTGGATTTGTTCTAGTTTCCGGCGGCGTCTAAGAGTACACACACTCGCCTGTTGAAGCGTGAAACCAGTCCCGGCGATCAGCGCGCTGATTTGATTACATGTCTGTTCAGCTGGCCCGCGACTCCCCAAACAAGGACCGGTTGTGCTGGCACTTGCGCCTCATTGCTCCAAAGCAATCTTGCGGCTGCGCGCCAGCAGCGACGGATTGCCGCCCTCCGTGGAATCCTAGAATAGAAAAATGGAACAGGGACTCTAGGCTCTCTTCCAACTGAGGTGCACGGACAAAATGGCGTTGGCGGAAATCCTTGTTGTAGATGATTCCTTTCAGTGGCGTGGTATCGTCTCACAACTTTTTAATACCAAGAACTGTTACAAAATTATCGGCGTTGCGGAAAATGGATTGGAAGCGATTCACAAGGTCGCCGAATTGCGGCCCGACCTGATCTTAATGGACATCAACTTGCCCCAGCTCAATGGCATTGAAGCGACACGGCAAATCCGCAAAAGCAATGCCGATTCCAAAATCGTATTCGTCAGCATGCTTGCGGACTCCGCAATAGTTGAGGCAGCCTTCGAGGTTGGCGGTTCGGGTTATATTCTTAAACACGATTTCTCACAGGATTTTTGCATTGGCATCAAGGCCGTTCTCGAGGGTCGACAGTTTCTCAGCCGCAGTTTGACTCGTGACTGAGGGCCACCAAACATAGATGGCCAAAGTGTGAGTTTCGGATTCAGCGCCCGGCGGCCAAGAGAAATAATTTTCCCGGTGTGCGGACAAGGAGTTTGCCCCGTTGCTTGCGAATCACCCCGTCTCTCTCCCACTTGCTGATTAAGCGGCTGGCGGTATACGGAGTGATGTTCGCCGAACTCGCAAGTTCTTCGTTGGTCACATCGATTCTGACGAAGCCGGACGATTTCTCTCCGATACTTTCTGCCAGGGCGAAGACGATCTGGGCAAGCCTTTCGCGAGCGCTCTGGGAAACCAATGCCGCGTGCGCCGCGACGTACCAATAAAAATAATTGGTGGCAATGCGCAGAACGTTTTCTAAAAGTTGCGGGAAGCGGCGCGCCAGGACTCGGATTTTTGACCGGTCCCATACCAGAACCGTGCTCTCTTGGACGGCTTCCGTGCTCGCCAGATAAAGCGTAGGTTGCGAGACCAAAGCCGTCGCCCCAAAGACATCGCCCTGACGAATCCACATCAGAATGACTTTTTTGCCATTGGGTGTCTCAAAAAAATAACGAGCTCGGCCCTCCCACATCATCAGGAAATGAGCGGCAGGATCCCCTTGGAAGGTCATAACCGACTTGGCTGGAAACCGGCAGGATCTTGCGGCCGCCAGAATCAAATCTATTTCGCCAGGCCTCAATCCATAAAGCCATTCCGCGTTCCGGTGAAGTTTTGCAGCGCAGAATCGTGGCACAGCCATAGGCCCTCCCTTTGCCATCGAAAACACAACGTCCCACTACTTCACTTGATTCCCGCCAGATAGCGCCCCGAGGGGCCGAAAGTTTGATCGAGCGGTCCCATCATTGTTTAAATCCAGGCACTTGGAAAGGGCAAATGCTTCCGCTGCTCCCCAAATTAACTCTCGTGCTCGCTATTCAGGCCTGTCGGTGTGTAGTTGCGTGAGCGCCCGCTGCGGCTTTTATTTTGATATGCGCGGTGCCATCGGGTTTTCTTTTTGCGAAGAGCGTTTCATTCGGCTTGAGCAAGTCGCGCTGGCGCGCCCAGTTGTCGAGCCGTGTGAGTCTTTCGCGGAGACTCAGAGCTTTCATGTCATCCGTTGCACATAGCCCCAGCAGAAAATATGCCTTTCGGTCGTCTCTCGGCCACGCTTCAGGGGGGAATTCCAACCCCGCACTTTCGCAAAAACGTTCCAACCGTGTCAGCAATTCGTGCTCATTGACGCGATGCGTTGTTGTGACGGAGGCTCTCTTTTCAAGCAATTCCATTTCTCGCTCGATAAAACGGTTTACAGCCTTACAAGGCTCGGGAAAGATGGGTCGGCCCCATTTTCTTTTTCGAGTGCTGCTCGCCCTTGCCCTATTTGTAGGTTTGTTCTGGTTACCAATCAACTAGGGAAAGCCCTAAACGCAGTGACAACGAAACACGGCCCCCTCTTCCCGTGGGCCAGCACAATATCCTGTTCGGCACTCTATTTCAGTGCTATCCTCAGGTTCCGCCTATCTCAGTACGTTTCCTATAGCGATCCCACTGTGATCGCCTAGAAGAGGTCCCCCTATGGAACGTGCCTACACGGGCAGGTCTCGCCTAAAACTGTTAATAGCTGACGACCACATGATCTTCGCACAGGCTTTAAAGGTCTATTTGGAGCCCAAGTACACGATCCTGGGCGTTGTACAGGATGGCCGGGCCTTAATCGAGGAGTCTCTTAAGCTGAAGCCAGACATAATCATTGCGGATGTGGCCATGCCGGTCCTTAACGGACTCGAAGCCGCCCGAAGAATCAAAGAACAAGTCCCCAACATGAAATTCATATTCCTCACCATGCGCGACGATCCAAATCTCGCAGCTGCCGCCCTTGAGCTGGGGCCGATTGGATTTGTTCTTAAGCATTCCGCAGGGCCCGAACTTCTGGAAGCCATCGAGCATGTTCTCCGCGGGGATTCGTATGTGACACGCAAGTTGCGAGCCGAAGATTGGGCGACTACCAAGGCTCGAGCGCGGCAGTTCGACAAGGAGTTGACCCCGCGCCAGAAAGACATCGTCCAACTATGCGGCGAAGGAAGGCCCGTCAAGCAGATTGCTGGTGTCCTTAACCTGAGCGAAAAAACGGTGGAATTCCACAAACATCGCATCATGAAATCGTTTAACCTCAAGAACAATGCCGAATTGGTTTTGTTTGCTCTGAAAAATGGCCTCATCTCCATTGACCCCGAGTTCTCAGAACGGGAACGTGCGGCTGGCAGTCAGCGCTAAAGTTTTCAATCGATTTCAGCCTCCTGGGCTAGGGATTTCCCTAGTAGCGGCATAGTTCTGTGGTTGTTACTGTCTAGCCTGTGCAATCCAGGAGCCCCTGCGCATAGGTGGCGGATTGTCGGTTGGTTTGGACGGAGGCGAACCTTGATTCGCCCACGCGTATTCTTAGCCGATGACCATCTCGAATTTTTAAAATTGGAAATGGCTCACTTGCAGCCGCACTTTGAAGTTGTCGGCACTGCTGCCGATGGGTCTTCCGTGGTTTCGGAAGTTCTCCGTCTCAAACCTGACGTAGTTGTAGTTGATATCACCATGCCCAAAAAGACCGGGATCGACGCGCTCCGCGAACTGGTGCGGTCTGGCTCAAGTTCCAAATTCGTATTCCTTACCATGCATTCCAGGGAAGAATACGTTACCGCTTGCCTGGAAGAAGGTGCTGCTGGATTTGTTAGCAAATCGCAGATGAAAGCCCACCTGATTCGCGCCATCTATGCGGTGCTCGATGGTGTGCCCTATATTGCCACTTCCACTTTGGACTGATTCTCCGAAATTGTGCATTCCTCCGGCAGTGGTTTAGGGGTTTCCCTAGTTGTCCTTTCCGACGAATCAGTTTAAATAGAAACCCAGTGTAGGGTTTAGCTGGCCAAATCGGGCGCAATGTCGAATCACCTATTTGGCGGAGCAGCAAGCGTATGGTACGAGCCAGCATGTCCAGAGCCGTTAGCGGTTTCGAACGCCTCTTGCTCTTCTTCGGATTCTTGCTGCTCCTGTTCTTTATTGCCGTTCGCGTGTTTGATGTGATTTATTCTCATGCGGCGCTGCGCGCATTCTGGCAGCCGCAATCCCTTTCCTTGCGCTCGCCAACTGGCGCGGCCCACCGGAATCCTGCAATCCCCGATTTTCGTTTCTGGTCACAAAAACGAATCGAGGCTTACCAAGCTAGCCTTATAGGCCCGGTGCAGCGTCCTTTAGGTGTGCTCAAAATCCCCGCGATCCACCTCGAAGTTCCCGTGCTGGAAGGCACAGACGACCTGACCCTCAATCGTGCCGTCGGGCACATTGGTGGCACGCCGATGCCGGTCTATGGCGAAACCGGCAATGTCGGTATCGCTGGACACCGCGATGGATTCTTCCGGGGCCTCAGGGATATTCATCTTGGAGACCCCATCGATCTTTATGTTGAAAAGGGAAACTTTCGTTACGTAACAGATGAGATCGTCATTGTTCCGCCGGACGACGTTTCCGTTCTGGCGACGAGATCCAAGCCTGGTCTCACGCTTGTGACCTGTTATCCATTCTATTTCGTGGGCAGTGCCCCGCTACGATACGTGGTGCGCGCAACAATCGCGGATTCAAACAGTCTTGCGGATTCCAGGCGATCACGCTCTCCGGCTGAGGAGCGTGGCGCCGAGAATTCGCATTAACGTCGGCTCCCGGAACTTGAGTACGGATTCGAGAAATTTCATCTCAATCTAATTTGGAGGATTACCGATGAAGTCAGGCACTCGCATCAAAATCGAGATCGCGATGGCGGTCGGGATAATTTGTATCGTTTTTGCAGGGCCCTCTTTCGCTCAAGTTCAAACGCAGCAGAGCACAACGGCCGGGCCAGCCAGCAAAGATGTAACCGTAGAACGCGGGGAAGTGGTGCTCGTCAATGGCAATGACCTGGTCGTCAAAATGGCGGATGGCACCATCCGGCATATTTCCAATGTGCCGGAAAGTGCCAGGGTGACGGTAGACGGCAGGCAGCTTGGCATTCACGACCTGAAACCAGGCATGAAACTCCAGCGCACCATCACTGTCACCACCACGCCTCAGACGGTCACCACGGTCCAGAAGGTTACCGGCAAGGTCTGGTACGTAAACCCGCCGCTCTCCGTGATTCTCACCCTGGAGGATGGCACTAACCAGTCTTTCAAAATCCCCAAGGGACAGAAATTCGATGTGAACGGGGAAATGGTCGACGCCTTTGGTTTGAAAAAGGGAATGGTCGTCACGGCAACCAAAATTGTTGAAGTACCTGAGACCGTCGTGTCTCAACAACGGAGAGTAACGGGAACCATGCCTCCGCCGCCACAAGCTCCGCCGGCCGACGTGCCAATTCTTGTTGCGGTTGCAAAACCGATGCCTGCGCCGGCAGCCGCGGCCGAAGCTTCCGCTCCTGCGACACTCCCGAAAACAGCAAGCGATTTGCCACTGGTCGGACTCCTTGGCCTGCTTCTTCTTTTCGGATCGTTGTCGGTTAGGTTCATTCGAATAAACTTGGGACTCTAAACAAACTAGCCCGGGGAGGAGTCGCATACGGTCGATTCCTCCTCATTTCTTCCGTTCGCGCATCCGATGATTAGCGGAATTCCAATCATGATGAAAAAAAGTCTTGTGTATAAGCTGCTCACAACGCGAAGGTGGCGCAACAATCGGGAGATGTGATTGAAAAAGCCGTGAATTCCGTTAGCTTAACCGCTATTCAGGAAAAAGGGCTCCCCACTGAAGGATCGGAAGCCCTTGCTGCGCAATGATTCAATTGGTTGCGGGGGGCAGATTTGCCTGCCCTGAGCTGGGCGAAGGGAACTGACGACCTTCGGCCTTCGAATTCCGCGCAATTTGCGGGATTCGCTTAATAAAAGTCAGCCCGATTCTGCGGGCGTTTAAACGCCGCAGCAACAAAAAGGGCCGGAATCCTGGGTTCCGGCCCTGAACACCTCTAATTGGTTGCGGGGG
>JANWKU010000012.1 GCA_025451215.1 Terriglobales bacterium | reverse complement strand
TCTGAAATTGACTTCGTCGAGCGCAACGAAGATTTGCAGGAGCTGCTGAAGAAGGTCTCCGCGCCGATTAAGGGTACGCAATACTTCCTGCCGCTGGGCAGCGAGGAAGCCGCCAGCGCGTAGGACTCCGTCGTATGGATGAAGCAAAATGCCTATAGAACGAGAGCGACTGCGTGCTTGGGTTTATGAGGCTTTGACTCTTCCTAAAGTACAAATCACAGGCGGCAATCAGTCGTTGCAGTTGAATGATATTTCACGTTGGGTTCAACAGAAGGCACAACAAAGTGGATTGTTGCCGCCGACTGCTGCTAACAATGCTTTCGCTATAACTATAGGAAACATAGATGAAGATGCCATTCGGGAATGTATTTGGGGCTTAGTTATTCAGGGCATTGTTGTGCCAGGAACTTCCAACGACAGCGCCCATCAAGCGAATCTGCCTTGGATACAGGTAACTGAATGGGGGAAAACCTGTCTTCAAAAAGGTGAATATTTACCCTATGACACAGCCTTATTTCTTGCTCGTCTTAAATCCCAAATTTCTGGTTTAGATCAGATCGTAGAGCTATATCTCAAGGAAGCTCTGAATTCATTCAGGGCCGGTAATTATCTTTCAGTTGCAGTGATGGTCGGTGTCGCTTCTGAACGAATTCTCATAATATTGCGGGATGCGATTTTAAACTCAATTAAAGAAAATGATCGCCAACGAAAATTCAAGGAATCTACGGAGAATCAAATTGCAAAGCGAATATATGACGAGATCATAAAGAAAGTGGATCCAATACGCGAACAGCTTCCTCCCGAACTTCACGATTCTATCGGGACTGAAGTGGAAGGGATTTTTCAAGAAATTCGAAGGACCCGCAATGAGGCTGGCCATCCTACCGGCAGGATTATAGAGAAAGAAGAGGCTTATGCCTTGCTTCAGCTTTTCCCTGTTTACGCAAAGTCTGCTTACGTTTTAAAAAATTGGTTAAAAAGCAATCCGGTATAATATCTCCATACAGGCTCCATCCGCCAGCGCGGAGGGGCACTGGAGGACATTGTGAGTCTCACGCCAATCGGCGCTCCACGCCAGAAAATCACCACTGCATCCCTGCGGGAAAAGAAGCTTCGGCACGAACCTATTACATGCCTGACCGCCTATGACTATGCCGCCGCGCGTCTGATAGATGAAGCTGGCATTGACATTGTGCTTGTGGGTGATTCGCTGGCTATGACGATGCTTGGCCACGAAAATACGCTTTCCGTCACGGTGGATGAGATGCTGCATCATCTGAAGGCTGTGCGGCGCGGGGTGAAGAATGCGCTGCTGGCTGTGGACATGCCTTTCGGGGCTTTTCATGTGAACCCGGAGGCCAGCGTCGCCAATGCCATTCGCTTTGTGAAGGAAGGCGGCGCGGAAGTTGTGAAGATTGAAGGCGGCGAAAAGCGCGCTGACTTGATCCGCCGCGTCATTGACGCCGAAATTCCCGTCGCCGGCCACATCGGACTCACCCCGCAATCGGTAAATGCGATGGGTGGCTACAAAGTGCAGGGCAAATCGCTGAACGGCATTGAGCAACTCATGCGCGATGCTGTGGCGTTGGATCATGCGGGTGTTGCTTTTCTCGTGCTCGAAGGAATTCCTCGCGAGGTGGCGGCGATGATCACACAGGAAGTGAGCACGCCGACTATCGGCATTGGCGCTGGGCCGGAGTGCGATGGGCAGGTGCTCGTCTTTCACGATCTGGTGAATCTGAGCTTTCATTCGCCGGCGAAATTCGTGCGCCATTATGGAGACGTGGCGGCGGAGATCACGCAGGCGGTTCAAGCTTTCCGCGCGGACGTTGCGGCGCGTCAGTATCCGGCTGACGCGGAGTCCTATCATCTGCCGAAGGAAACGGCGCAGGCATTGGAGACGGTGCTAGAACGCAAGCGGGCAGTACGGCGGTGACTTTTCTTTCACCACGGAGACACAGAGGCCCGGAGAATTTTTTTACAATTTGTTTTGGCACTTTTTGCTCCGTGTCTCTGGCCCTCCGTGGTTCGCGCGTCTTATGAAAATCTGCCAAACGATTGCAGAGATGCGGTCTGACCAGGGCGCCCGCGCCAAGACCGGACGTTTTGGCTTTGTCCCTACCATGGGCGCGCTGCATGAAGGGCATTTATCGCTGGTGCGCGCGGCAAAGAAGCAGAGCGAGGTTGTCGCCGCCTCGATTTTTGTGAATCCAACACAATTTGGCCCAAACGAAGATTTCGCCAAATATCCGCGAACGTTCGAACGCGATTGCGAGTTGCTGAAAAACGAAGGTGTGGATTTTCTCTTCGCGCCATCTGCTGAGGAAATGTACCCGAAGGGGGCAGTCACGTGGGTCACAGTGGAGGGCTTGAGCGATAAACTCTGCGGACGCTCGCGCCCAGGACACTTTCGCGGAGTCACGACTGTGGTTTCGAAACTGTTTCATATCGTCGAGCCAGACATCGCATTCTTCGGCCAAAAAGATGCCGTGCAGCTTGTGCTGATTCGCCGCATGGTGCGCGATTTGAATATGCCGGTGGAAATTGTCGGTTGTCCAATTGTGCGCGAGGCCGATGGGCTGGCGATGAGTTCGCGGAACGCTTATCTCAGCCCAGAGGAAAGAAAATCCGCGACCGTCCTGAATCGCACGCTTAAAGAAATTAGGAAGCACTTTGACCAAGGCGAGCGAAGCACTTCCAAGCTTTTATCGGCAGGAATAAAAATCTTTCAACAGGAACCAGGAGCGCGGCTTGATTATCTCGAAATTATTGATCCGGAATCACTCCATGCCGCACGTACAATTAGCAAAGAAGCGTTAGTGGCGATCGCTGCGTACATCGGAACAACACGTTTAATTGATAACGGAATGCTTCAAAGCAATTTAGTCGTTTAGCCATTTGCTAGGAACCTATAAATCTTGTGGTTCTTCCAACGGCTTAAAATATAACCAGCGCAGAAGCAAATATCCGATTACTAAAACCACGACTGACCTTGCCAATTCGAGAAGAGCTTCATCTAAAGAGAAATTTGTTGACGTAGTATTGCCCACCAGCCCGGAAAAATCGCGTCGCGATAACCATCCCGTCACGGGTGCGCTGAATATGTAGGCAAAGTGGAGTATGCCTTGCGCGAATATCCAGCCTAGGGCGATTGCGCCAACAAAACTCTTCACTAAAGCCGACTTAAATCTTCTTAACATTATTCCTCCATGCCAATTTGCTCCAGTAAACAGCCAAGGTCGCAAACGGTCCCAAACGATAAACCCAACGAGACAGAATATGCGCTGCCAAAAGGTTGACGGCAGCAGAGTAGAGATAGGCGAACGTCACGGAACGTGAAATCTGGAATGTCGAGGAGGGAATGTCGAAGATCGCTATCGCGGTAAATACAAAATTCGATGCATTGTTGATGAAAGGTAAGAGGGCTTGGATTATCGCGTCGAAGAACCAAAATATGAATATTGCAACGGTTATCGCAGCGATGTGGGATTCGGACAAAATTTCGCGAAGAGAACGTTGCACGGTATCGCCAAGCGTATGCCGACGTTTCCGGATAAACAATAGATTTAGTAGGTACGTACTATTCTTTTCAGCGAAGATTTATTAAATTTCGCGGTCCTGATACAAACGGATTTCCCGCAATAATGTAGCGATACGGATGGTCCACCGCTTTGGTAATTCCGATGCGCGGTGTGACGAGAACGTTCGACGCGGGAAATCCATCGCTGGCCACGAATAAGTCCGACTTCCGGCTGGTGAAGTCTTTTCCGTTATCGCGCTCCCTCGTAATTCCAAACGCCTCAGCCAAACGCCCCGGCCCGCTCGTTAATTTCGGCAAATCGCGAGGACTATTTACTTCGACATCGCGCGCCCGCGCCATCTCTTCAATTCCCAGCAGCGGTTCCACCGCGCGAAATAAAATTCCTCCCGGAGTGCCGTCAGGCAGGCAGGAAACATTCAGGCAGTAATGATTGCCGTAAATGAAATAGACATACACATATCCCGGCGGCCCAAAGAGGATGGCGTTTCGTTCAGTGCGTCCCGCGTAGGAATGCGCTGCGGGATCATCGGCGCCGAGGTAAGCTTCCACTTCAACAATGCGACCGACCAGAAGCTTGCGGCCCTGCCTGCGCACAAGAACTTTGCCCAACAACTCCGGGCTTATCACCCGCGGGTCGCGATTGAAGAAGCTGCGAGAGAGCAGTTCGTAACGCGCAGCGCCAGGTCTTTGACCCGGTGGGCGGGGCGAAAGCGCCGCAAGAGGTTTCAATCCAGAGGTTTTTATTGCGGAACCCATCCCAATGACCCGAGGTTCGCGGCGATTTGAAATTTCGCCGGGTCAAAGACCCGGCGCTACACAACCACCCACGTCACACGAGCAACTACGCCACGCCTTTCATCACGGTCTTCAAATATTCCAGCACCTCGCCCGAATGGCCTTCCGGCTTGACTTTGCGGAAGACGTGGACAATCTTGCCATCGGGACCAATTACGAACGTAGTACGTGCCACGCCTTTCACCTTCTTGCCATACATGTTTTTGTCCACGATTACGTCAAAGGCATTGCAGATTGTTTTGTCGGCGTCGGCCAGCAAAGGGAAGGGCAGGCTGAACTTCTCCTCAAACTTTTTCTGCGCTTTGGATGTGTCTGGCGAGATTCCTAGCAACACGGCGCCGGTTTTCTGAATCTGCTTATAGGAGTCGCGAAATTCGCAGGCCTCGATGGTGCAGCCGGGAGTGTCGGCACGGGGATAGAAAAAGAGCACAACATATTTCCCGCGATAGGCCTTTAGCGCGATTTCTTCACCATTCTGATCGGGTAAAGTGAACTCAGGGGCTTTATCATTAATGTCCATGGCCGTGTCTCCTCGCTTCGATTCGTTATACCGACGGTTATATAGCATGACGCGCAGGTTCGTCATCTTGACGATTGCCCTATTGACTCTGGCACAATTCTCGCTGGCGCAATTTTCCACGACGCGGCCCACCAACCAAAAACGCGATACCGGGCCGCGGGCGTTGGCCCTGCTTGAGCTTTCGCCCGACGGGGCCGGCCACCTGGTGCCGATCGCCATCATGATCGGAGACGACTTCTTCGACGCGAGCGCCTACAAAGCCGATCCCGTGCCCATGGCGCTTGATTCTGGAACGGTGTATGAAGCTGTGCAAACCGGAGTTTCTCAAGGACTGTTTACGATAACCACCGCCGCGCAGACCGGCATTTACTGGACGGGCAGGGGCAAGTGGCAGACCTCCGCTGAGGTTGCGGCTGCCGCGGCGGCGAAGAAAAAACGCGCACAGGCAGAGGCGAGACCGCCTACATTGTCCGATCCGGATTCCGGCCCTCCAAAGTTGTTGCGCCGTTCTCCCGAAGGCAAGTCGGAGAGCAAGCCGTCGTCGCCCGCTGCCGAGCCAGCCAAGCCCAATACCGCGTCGCCCGCACCTGTTCCGCCGCAAAGCCCGGCGCCCGCCGCGTCGAAAACCGCACCATCTCCACCCTCGCCTTCGGAATCGAAACCAGCGCAAACGACGCCTGCGCCCCCGGCTCCTGCCACGTCAGCTTCAGCAAAAGCAGAAGCTCCACCCGCAGTTCCCGCGCCGGCCGCCCCACCCACTCCGCCTACGCCAGATCCTTCCGAAGTTTCCGACGAAGAGGATCCGAACCGTCCGCGCCTTGATCGAGGCAAGCCCTCTGCATCGCGAAAGAGCCACGCGAACGGATCTTTGAACTCAAAGACGGCCGCTTCCGCCAAGCACGGAGCCGCGCCTTCCAGCCAAAAATCTTCTTCAACATCGGAAGGGCCGTCTGTTCCGGATTCCGTTCAGGAAATTCCCGCTATCTCAGACGCTTCTGGCCCTGAGCCGCGTTCTTACCTATTCCCTTTGAAGCCCGGTGAAGCGGATCAATTCCGCAAAAAGCTGCTGGCGCAGGCAACAGAGTTGGTCGACGCAAAGATAAAACTACTATCATCCGGTGATCCCGCTCATCGCACGACCCGCGCCTCTGCAAAAAGCAAATCCACCGCGCATCTGCCGGAACCAACTTTCCAGAATGTAAAGTTGCGCGTCTTCGACCTTTCCAGCAGCAACCAGGCGCTTATGGTCTTGCAAGCCACAGCACAAGCCCCAGGCCTTTCCGCGCCACAGCAGATCACAATCGTCGCCCGGCAGGATTTATACGGCGATTTGCACGATGCACTGGCCAACATTACCGACGAGAAACACTTGGACGTTATTCCGCGAATGGACCTGATTGACGTGGTGGATGCCGACGGTGACGGGCGTGGTGAGCTGCTATTCCGTGAAACATCGGATGAAGGGCGCGCCTACTCGATTTATCGCGTGATTGGAGATCAACTCTACCAGCTGTACAAAAGTACGCCGCAGTAGAACCGTGTTCCAACGGACGCAGCAGGAAGTTCTAATTGGGCAGTTTCATCTTGTCGCGCTGCTCAGCCAATTTTTCCTGCAATGGCCCGTTCACCAGCGATACGGGAACATTGATATCCCCGACTTTGAACTCGGTTGGATCAAAGGTGGCATATCCGTCTTTGTCGCCAATATGGCCGGAGATCGTGATCCACACATCTTTGCCCGCAATGGTCGTAAGAAACTTACCGTGGACTACATCCCCGTCAAAGCTGACCTGCTGGTCTTTAATTGCGGGCATGGAGCCGAGATCGCTGTTCGGCGAAAGCTGTCCTCCCGCTGAACCCGGAATCGCGCCTGCCGCTTGGGCAATCGCCGCGCTCAGTTCCTCCGGTGAAATCTGCGTGCTTTGTGAAGACTGAATTTGCGGAGATTGGGTTTGCCATTGGTTTTGCGACGCCTGCTGAGACTGGCCTTTTTGAGAAGTTCTTTGCGTTGTCGCGAATTCGGACGATTGCAGCGTGTCAGCTTGTCCCGCTGACTGTGAATTGTCGGAAGCAATCGCAGTCGCGCCGCTTGGTTGCGATGATTGCCGGGCCTGGTTCGACGCAAGCTGGCTATTCGAAGATGCCGATGTTTGCGTAGGCGCGACCTCCGCGGGTTTTCTGAGCACCAATATAAGCGCCGCAAAAGCGACCACCAACGTCGCCACGCTGATGATGCGGTCAATTTTCCAGTTCTTCACAGACACCTCGCGCAGCAGCTTCAATGGTATAGAGCAATTGCGTGAATTTCAGGTGACGAAAGGCACAAAGGCAGTGGTTACTACAACAGCAGGTCCTGCATCGCATGGCGTGAGGGTGCAAGGAAAGTTGCGCAGTGCCGCGCAAACCGCGCAGAAACGATTTCAGCTTTTGCTACGGGAATAAATCGCTTATTGCTGTTTCGCGGCGCGTGCTGCCCGCGCTGCGTCTCCCAACGACGTTTGTTCTCCGTCAACACTCGATACGTCCGATGACGGCGGAATTAACGTGGAGCCCTTTATCTGCGCATTTTCCACCGGAGCCGGGGCGGCTACCGATTGTGACGAAACGGGGGCGACGGGTTGGCTCGTGGGCTGAGGCTGAGGTTGTGCGGGAATCGGCTGCGCTGCAGGAGCCGGAGGCGCGATCTTCCCATTCTGCGCCCAGTCCGCCAGAATCAGCTCACAAGCGTCTTTGGCGGCATTGGATACTGTGTGCGTGGCATTCGATCCGAGCACATCGCCCAGGCGGTTCGCGATCTGGATTTGGCTGTTGGAGCGAAGCAATCCGCGATTTTGCTTCGATTCTCTGTCGAGCATGAGCGTGTAGTCAGCCGCGGCTTGATTAATGGTGATGATAACTCCGGAGCAATTCTTCTGGAGGTCCTTGGTCACTTCCATGCTTTCGTCATGCGCCCCAATCGTGCTGTCGGCGCGCCCGGTACGAAACCAGTGATTGCCGCCCGCACTAGCGTTGGTGGAGACATTTTCCGTGCCTTTGCCGCTTACGAACACGCGCGGCTTGTTCTGGGCCGCGGCGACCGAGCACATGCCGAGTGCGCAAATGAGAAGTGTCCTTTTCATCCCGCAATTCTCAGGTTTGCTGCGCGGACGTGCAATTTACGAAAGTAATGATAAGGTCTTCTGCGAAATTGCGGCCTAGTTGGATAGGGCCCTCCACGCCGCCCACCGGGTCAGAGACCCGACGCTACAGGCTCTTAGCCCTCTAACTTCTTCTCTAGCAACTCATTAATCAGCTTGGGATTGCCCTGCCCCTTAGAAGCCTTCATTAACTGCCCGACAAAAAATCCGATTACCGTCTTTTTGCCCGCGCGGTATTGCTCCACCTGCTTGGGATTGGCGGCGATCAGTTCATCCGCGATTTTTTCGAGTGCTGAAGTGTCCGTGGACTGGCGCGGCCGCCCTTCCTCTTCATAAACGGCGGGGAAATCTTTGCCTCGCTCGAAGCAACGATCGTAGAGGTCCTTCAGCATCTTCCCGGAGATCGCGCCGCTTTCCACCAAATCCGCCGAGATCGCAACGCCCCGCATGGAAATTGGCGAGCCTTCGATCTCCAGCCCTTTTGCCTTCAAACGTCCCGCCAATTCGCTTTGCACCAGGTTGGCCACGCGCTTGGGATTCTTTGCCGCCTTCGCCGCCGCCTCGAATTGATCCGCCAACGCTTTGCTCGCGGTCAGAATTTGCGCGTCGTATTCGGTAATCCCATAGTCGGCAACCATGCGTTTGCGGCGGGATTCGGGAAGCTCCGGCAAAGTTTCGGCAATTCGCGCCTGCCATTTTTCGTCCACGACCAGCGGCAAAAGATCCGGCTCGGGAAAATAACGGTAATCGTGAGCCTGTTCTTTGGAGCGCATGCTGTAGGTCTTGCCTTCGCTGGCGTTATAAAGACGCGTTTCCTGCGTGATTTTTCCGCCCGATTCCACCACGTCAATCTGGCGGCCAATTTCGTAGATCAGCGCTTCACGGATAAACCGGAAAGAATTTACGTTTTTGATCTCCGCTTTAGTTCCTAATTCTTTTTGCCCTCGTGGCCGAATGCTCACGTTGGCATCACAACGCAGCGAGCCCTCTTCCATATTGCAATCGCTGACTCCGGTGTAAAGGATGATCTCCTTGAGGCGCGTGAGATATTCGTAGGCCTCATCGGGTGAGGCGATTTCCGGCTCGCTGACAATCTCGATGAGCGGCGTGCCGCTGCGGTTCAGGTCAATGCCGGTCTTGTCGAGCGCGTCGGGAAAACCGTCATGCAGGCTCTTGCCCGCGTCTTCTTCCATGTGCAGCCGGGTAATGCCGATTTTTTTTGTTCGAGCCGACTTCGCTTCACCCACGACCGGAATCTCAATTTCGCCGAACTCGGCGATCGGTTTGTCGAACTGAGAAATCTGGTAACCCTTGGGAAGATCAGGATAAAAATAATTTTTACGCGCAAAGATGGAAGTTTCATTGACGCGGCACTTCAGCGCCATCGCCGCCAGTACCGCGAATTCCACCGCTCTGCGATTCAATACCGGCAAGGCTCCGGGAAGTCCCAGACATACCGGGCAAACATTGGTATTCGGCGGCGCACCGAATTTTGTGGAACACGAACAGAAAATCTTGCTTTCGGTCAGCAGTTGGACGTGCACTTCGAGCCCGATGACCGGCTCGTATTTTTCACGGACCGCTACGGAAATTTCCGGCGTGGTGGCCATACCGGAATTATAGATTAGGTTTCCTGGTGGATCTGTAGGCTGCGTAAACGCCTTCAGGGTGCGGGTTGGATTCGATCAACGTAGATCAAGTTGGTGTCCAACTCAAGCCGGCCTACGATCTGAACTTTGCGGCCATCATAGGGCCGCGCTTTATTCCCGTCATCCAACCGATACGATGAACCATCCGGCCCCTGAAGGAAATAGCCATCGTGGCCTTTCGCCACCGTTCCGGTGAAAGTCTCGACTTTTGGCAATGCGGAATTTGCAGCTTGTTGGCTTTGCGTGGCCGGTTTCGGTTGCCCAGCGGAATCCCCGCTTTCCGTTTGCGAAATAGGAATTGTCGAAAGCAAATTCATCGCCGGAGGAATTTCCTTAATCGACGGGTCTTGAATCGCGGGAGCTGGTATGGACGGATCTATGCTTTGGGTGTCCTGAGCACAGGCTGGCATAGCGATGAGAAGCGCCACACCAAAAGCCAGGACGAAATTCGCGAAAATCCGCAGCATGCGTTTCATTTGGAATCACAAATGAAACACTGGGCTGCTTGCAGGAAATCTTATTTCTAAGAGCCGTAGGGGATTCCTGTAGTGCCCTTAATCGCCATGGGAACAGAGTGAATGCGATTCGGCCAATGACCAAGGACCAAGAGCTAAAGACCAATCAAGATGCAAAATCAAATTTTGATAGGAGAGTGTTTGCTACGCGACGGCTGCGCTCGCAATGGAAGGCGCCAGCGCTGCGACTTTTCCGTTGCCCTGGGCAATCGCGGAATCCAGCGCGGCTTCGGCCCGATTGATGACTTCAGTGACGATGTCCACCGCATCGAAGTTCGCGCGTACTACGGCTTCGGCAATTCCAGCGTGAAAGGGAAGAGCAACGTCTTTGCCCGGAATGCGGATTTCTTCGATCAACTTACGCAGCTTTTCGGCAGCCATGAAGGCTTCTTTTTCCGCAGTCTCGCCCAATACCAGCGCGACCGATGCCGCCCCGTAGCGAAACGCCTGATCGTTTTGCCGGATACTCGAAGCAAATGTCTTTCCAATCTGTTCCATAAAGGCTTCCACGCCTTTTTCCCCGAACTCTTTTAACAGCACGGGAATTTTTCCAAACTGCAGCAGCATCACCGTCAGCGGCTTGGCGTTCTGCGTCGAGCGTTGCGCTTCCGACATTAGCAAATCGAGATAAGAAGCGCGCTTCAGCAGCCCCGAGTTTTCATCGGTCACCGAAAGGTTTTTAACGAGGCGCCGCAAGCCGGCATTGTTCAAGGCAGTGACAATCTGTTCCGCGATCGTCTTGAGGACAACAATGTCGCTCGATCGCCAACCCCGCGTGGTGTTGTGAATGAGCAAAAGCAATCCCAGATGGTCTTGTCCGTCGCTCAACGGCAAAGCCAGCACCGAGCCCAGGTTCATGAGCGCCGCGATTTCACGAACCGGCTGCAACTCCTGCGCGGTAAGCGCGTCGGTCAAGGTCAACGTTCCGCGTTGAATGGCCACGTCCTGCGCCGTGGCAACTACCTTCGCCAAGGCGCCGGGCTCGAAGGCTTTGGTTCCCTCGGCGCAAAATTCTTTCGTGCTCGTGGTGCTTTGTCCGGGCTTGCGCATGGCCACAATGCACCGGCTCACTTTCCATTCGCCGCCAATCTCGTTGACAGCCGCGGTCATGACCGCCTCCGCATTGTTTTGCCGGTATAGCTTGCGTGTAATCTCCGACACTCTCGTCAGGCTGCTAACGTCCGCGGCTTCCGTTGCTTGCGCCGTGGGTGCCGCTACGGGCGGAGCAACACTTTTCGGAGCAGGCGCGCTCGAAGTCTTCGGATTCAACCCGGCCGATAAATACAGCCGTTGCAAGTCCTGATTCTTTTCTTCCTCGCCGGGAAAGAGCTCCTGAATGCGTTGCAGCCGTTCAATGGCCTTCGACCGCATGCCGTACTGCACCAGAATTTCCGCCTGCAAAATCAGGTCCTGCAAGGCCGCGCCGCCCAGCATCGGTTCTCCCGATTTCGTGGGCTCCTCGCGTACCGTGCTGGCATTGGAAAAACGTGCCGCGATTTGCTTATAGCGGCCATCATCAATTTTTCCCCGCAGCGATTCCAATCTTTTCTGATGTCCGTTCTCGTAGGGATCTACCTCCGCTGCGCGGTCCAGGGATTCTCCCGCCTTCTCGAAATTCCCTGACTCATAATGCAAATCGAAGAGCTTGAGCAGCGTCTGGCAATAATCCGATTCCCGGTTTGAGGCATTGAAAAGCTCGCTCATGAACTCGAGCATTTCCGGCGTGGCCCGGTGTTTGTTGGAGAGATCCTGTATCATGGCCAGAAAGCTGCGCCGCTCTCCCCGCCGGCGTTGGAACTGTTCCAGCTTGCGCGCCAGCGCGACTGCATGCGAGTCCTGGCCGCCTTCAAGAAGCATTCCAATCAGGTCCGAGATCTCATTCACTCGCGAAGGATTCTGTTCAAACAGTTGCCATAGCAGAGGCTCTGCTTCCGCCAGGCGGTTCGCCGCCAGCAGCGCTTTGGCGTACACGTCGTTGATTTCGGGCGGAGCGCCACCCGCCTGTACATGCGCCTCCAATACGAATATCGCCGCGCCCACCTGTCCCTGTTCCAACAAGCTCCTGCCGTACTCCAGGGCGACATTCAGGTCGCTGGAGTCTTCAGTGTAGGCCCGCTCAATCCATGGGGCCGGATTGCCCCCGGAAGCTTTCGTGAGTTCCGCGACTTTTTGGAAAGCCGCCGCGGCCGCTTGGCTTTCGCCAACTTCCGAGCACAGTTCTCCCAGACGCACCAGGTTTGCTTCGCTGGTGTCTAAATCAGTGATTTTGCGCATCACGCCGAGCGCGTCTGGCTTCCTGTTTTGCTGCGCCAGTTCATCCAGCGCGTTCTCGTAGGTCTCAAGCGCCAGCTTGCGGTTGGAATTTTCCAGCAGCTCGCCGAATCGCACCTTCTGCTCCCAGGTGGGATTCACAAACCGCGCGAGTTTTTTATAGGTGATGCTGGCGTGGGTGGCGTCACCCGCAGCCATTTGGTGCTCGAAGAGTTCGCCCAAAAAGCGCACGGCCTCAGGTGTACGTTGCAACGAAAGGCAAAGGTCGGCAGCCATCTGCCGTATGGTGTCATTGTCCGGATCGCCCGCAAGTGCTTGCAAATATTCATTAAGGGCGTCGGCGGGCTTGCCTTTTTGCAGCAGCTTTTCCGCTCGTTCCAGATGCTTTGCGATCTCGGCCCGATCTATACGCTTTGTTTCCATGGGAACTGGTAGGCGGAGTCGCCCGACTTCCGATTCTAGGGCGCATGGTAACCCCCAGCAACGAACGAAGGGCGTCCACGGGTTACGAAAGTCATAAGCGCTTGGTCCCGATCATTCGAAATCAGAAACAAGGCGGTCGTTTCCCTGCTGCTCACGCGCGTCTGAATTTTGTTCAGCCTCGCAACGCAAACAAAGCCGCGCCCTATTAGTATGGAAACAGCGACCAGGAATACCAGTTACCAATCAATACCCAATGAAGACTGTTTCCACCTTCTACGTCGAGAATTTCGGCTGCCGCGCGACCCAGGCTGACGGTGCGGCCATTGAGCGCCAGTTTCAGGAGCGAGGCTTCGTTCGCGCCGATGCCTCTACGGAAGCCGAATTTGTTGTCTTGAACACCTGCACCGTCACGGCCGCGGCCGATCAGGATGCGCGCGCCGCCATTCGCCGGGTCCACCGGAAAAATCCTAATGCTCAAATCGTCGTGACTGGGTGCTACGCGCAACGGGCTCCGGAAGAAATTGCCTCACTTCCCGGGGTCGCCCAGGTCATTGGGAATTCTCACAAGCATCGCTTAGCGGAGCTTGTCATCCCCAGTCAGCCAGGTTTGCCAGGTGGAACAGGGCCCGCCGAGGATTTTTCCCAGCGCCCGGCCAAAATGAATCCGTCCTTCCTTCTACTTTCCACCCTCACATCTGCAGACCAGAAATCCGGCGACCAGATTTTTGTCTCCGACATCTTTGCCCACACTGAACTTCTCGCCGCGCCCGTTTTTGAGGCCGCGAACGAACGCACGCGCCCTAACCTGAAAGTGCAGGATGGATGCGGCAACCGTTGTTCTTTCTGCGTCATTCCCTCAGTGCGAGGCAACAGCCGGTCATTACATAAGACTCGGATACTCGAGGAGATAAATGCGCTGGTAAATGCGGGATACCGCGAAGTTGTGATCTCTGGAATCAACCTCGGTCGCTGGGGCCGCGATCTTGAGCAGATGCGTAATCTTCACCAGCCAATGGAGCGATGGGCGTCCCGCCCGTCCGGCAATGGTTCGCGAACTACATCTCAGCTGAAGTTTGAAGATTTAGTCCGCTCGATCCTTGAAGAGACAATGCTCGAAAAACTGCGCATCTCTTCAGTCGAGCCAATGGATTGGTCGGACGAACTTGTCCGCCTGATGGCATCGTCTCCGCGCATCGCCAAGCACGCGCACGTTCCCATGCAGTCAGGCAGTGACGCTGTATTGCGTCGCATGCATCGCAAATATCGCCCCTGGCACTATCGCGAGAAGATTGAAAAAATCCGCGCTGCCATGCCATCAGCGGCCATTGGCGCCGACGTCATGGTGGGATTCCCCGGCGAGAGCGAAGCTGAATTTTCCGAGACCCGCCGCATGGTGGAGGACTTGCCCTTCACCTATTTGCACGTCTTCACCTATTCCGCTCGCCCCGGCACGGCCGCTGCCGTCCTGCCGAACCAGGTTTCAGCCGCGGTGGCCCGCGAACGCAATCGAATTCTGCGCGAACTGGCGGGACAAAAAAAGCTGGCGTTCATGAGGAAGTTCCTCGGCAGCCCCATCGCGGCCATTACCCTCAACGTGCGCGACGATAATCACACCGAGTCCCTTACCGACAATTATCTCAAGCTCCGTCTCGAGGGTAGCCATCCCGCTAATCGCTGGATTTCCGCGACAATAAAGCACGTGGAAGATGGGATGATGGTCGGCTCCGTAACGCAATAGACGCAGCTGCGGATCCGGAAACTCCCTGCCCAGCAAGCGCTACGGCCTGACTGCGATGATGTCGGGTAAGCACACCGTGGGCAGCGGATTGCCCACCGAATCCAGGCACAAATTCCGCTGGAATGTGACCTGTTGGATATCCACTCCGGCGTTTGTGTCAATCGCATGCACCTGGTCGTCACTCGCGCCCACATACAGCAATCCGCCATCCGGCGTAAGTGCCGCCGCCAGCGGAGTCGCTCCTCCTGATAAAGCAATCGCGGACGATGCATGCGTGATCAAATCAAATGTCAGGATGACCGACAAATTGCTGGTAACGATATAGACCTTGCTTCCATCCGAGGAAACCAGAAGTTGCTTGGGAACAAAGCTGCCTCGACCCAGGTTGAAGAACCCTGTGAGGGCCGCCGCGCCCGGGTTGCTGAGAATGTCCAATGTGCAAGGCGCATTGACTTGCGCGGCGATCAAATCAATTCCCGGAGAGTCCACCGCCACCAGATTTTGTATCTGATTAAAGCCTGGTGGATTGGGCACTTCCTGCACGACGTTTAGCGGCTGAATAAATTGCGAAGCTCCAGAGGTCGTTATTGTCTGCGCCGGCACGGACGCACCCGAGCAAGTCTGCCAGGGCGTGACCGTCGCACCGGTGGCGACGTAAGCAAATCCACCCTCAGGCAGAAATGCCACGCCACTCGCCGCCGCGCCCAAGGGAACAATCTGCAAGGCATCCTGCGTGGAGATTATGTATAAGTTACTCCCGGCTACCACGAAAGCTTTCATGCTGTCCGGAGAAAAAGCGGCCGCGGTGGCTCCGATAATCGAAAATGGCGTGCTGGTATTCGTCGTAGCATTGAAAAGATAGACCTGATTGGTGGTGTCCGCGGTGTCGGAGACGATCACCAGATTTCCATTCGGGGAGACGGCAAGCACCTTTCCCGGCGCAGAAGGAAACTGCGTGACGCCGCCGGAAGTTGTAAGCACCATCAGGCCTTTGGTGTTCTGCTGCGAAAAATCTGTCCCCAAAAATGCCGAGCCAACAGTCGTACCCACAGGAATAACCAGGGAATTGGGGGTTGCACCCAGGTTAATTGCCGCCCCTGCGGTGTTTGGCGGACTGGAAGGACCGCCTGAGGTGTTGATCGGCACAATCGTGCTGACGCAACCAGCCAGGTTCGCGCATCCGTCGCTGGTCACTAAAACCGTATGACTGGGCGTGGCGCTTGTCTGTCCTGCGACCACCCGAATTACGTTCGTGGGATACACCGGCAGGCTGGGCTGAAAACCGGGATTGCAAGTAGGCGGAGTGCAGGAGGCAATCACAGTTGCCCCGCCGGGGAGCACCGTTGCAATTGAACCCGTATTCGTTAGGCCCGAAGCGGTTACGCTGGAAGCATTCGACGAACTCCAGGTGAGCGGCACGCCGGTAATGTTGGTTCCGGCTGTATCAAGGGTTATCGCGGTGGCGGAAATCGTGGTACCTGTAGGCTCCGTCAGATTGGTCTCGGTGCTCCCATTGACGGTAAGGGAGATGGATTGCACCGGACAAACCGTGACCGGAGTTGCAATACTGTTTGCAGATCCAGCGCTGGCGGAAATCGTGGTTAACCCAATGGTGCTCGCAGTCGCCTGCGCTTGATTGGTTGCAAGGCCGGGAGTTGTGGTGGAAAGGCCAAGCACAGATGCGTTCGCCGCGCTCCAGCGAAAGGGCCCCAGAGTGGACGTAATATCGGTCCCCTGGCTGAATCCGTTGGCCTGGAAAATAAAAGTGTGCCCTTTCGAAATGCAGTTCGCGACCAGCGGGTTTTGCGAAGGGGCCGCGCTGATTACGACTTTGTCCACGTGTTGGTGCACATAAACAGTGGTGGAAGGGCTGCTTACCCCTTGAGCGACTGCGGTAATCTGCGCTACTCCGGTCTGTCCGGGAGTGCAAATTTGAGGATTGCTCAATGAGTTCCAGGTGCCCGCGCACGCTAGCCCGCTGCTGGCCACCGTAACCACGGCGCTGTTGCTGGAAACGAACTGGACTGGAGTGGTGATCACGTTTCCGTTGGCATCTTCCGGCGTGGTCGTAAAGACCATGGTCTTACCTAGCTCCAAGGAGGTCTTCAGAGTAGGAGCAAGCGTGATGATGGCTGGCGTGGGATTCGCCACCACATTTGAGGAACTTCCTCCGCCACAGGCGGAAAGCCCAAAAATCAGGCAATAAACCGCAATAGCTAAAGCATGGAAACGCAACCTACCCATTGAACCTCCCCGCCCGCTCTGGAAAGTCGTGGGCGAGATAACTTCAGATCGAAAACAGCCAGTGTAGTGGTAATTCCGCATTCTGAGCAAGTTGAGCCGTCTAGCAGGCGTGAGCGAAGCGGGAGCCTGCTGGCGAAATCCCGAGCGAAGCCGAGGGATCCCCGAGCATCTCTACTGTATAGAACTCAAAACTCGTATGCTGAACGATTCTCAATGGTTCGATGCGCCATAATGGGGTTGACGTTCGTGAAAATGTCTTGCTATATTTGAAAGGTTCCGCGAGTTCATCCTGGCTGGCCTGTACGTGGTGGAAGTTGTTTGCGCGATAAGTTGCGCGTAATGCCCCCAAAGAACGCAGCTGATTGTTTAAGATGTAATTAAGTTTTCGGAGCATGTAGTTCCAGCTTGTGGTTCCGAAGGCTTCCTCGCTGAAAGTACCCTGCGATTCCCTTCCGTCCTAT
>JANWKU010000011.1 GCA_025451215.1 Terriglobales bacterium | reverse complement strand
TAAAGAGCTTTATGCCGCCATCTTCCAACACCGGCTTCTCCGCAGGAAGCGAACCGGTCTTTTCATATTCGGAAGTCAAATCGCGAGTCACAATCTTGCTGGCTTCCACGTCCGGCTGATTGAAGGCGTTAATGCCGATGATCGAACCCGCCACCGCCGTCGCAATCTCCCAGCGGAAAAATTCCTGGCCCAGGTTGTAGACGTCGTTCAGAACGATCCGCACGACCGGCTGGCCCGCTTTTTCTAAAGCCGCAACTTTCGCCTCACGCGCGGAATCCGCTTCTGACTCAAGCTTCAGGTAAGCGAACACACGATCGTTGCCGTAAACCTCCGGGCCGCCAATCGCTTCGCGATCCACAGGAATAATTCCGTGCCCTTGCTTCCCCGTGGACTCCGCAATCAACTGCTCAAGCCACGCGCCTAGATCAGAAACGCCCGCTGAGGTAATGATGGTGATCTTGTCACGTCCATTGACCGCCGCCGTGCCCAGAATAATTCCAAGCACCGCGCCGGGATTCTGTTCAACAGGCACGGACGCGCCACACGCCTGCACCATCCTCTCGGTGTTGTTAAGAAATTTGGCAACATCAAGTCCAATCGCCGCTGCCGGAGCCATGCCAAAATTTGAGAGCGCGGAATAACGACCGCCGATGCTCGGCAATCCAAAGAAGACATGCCGGAACTTGTCCCCTTCAGCGACCTGCTGCATCTTTGAACCGGGATCGGTGACCGCCATAAAACGGCTGCCCGCTTTGTCAGCGCTAACAACCTGCTTCGCCCGCTCAAAAAAATATTGCTTAAAGATGTTAGGTTCGAGCGTCGTCCCCGATTTGCTGGAAACGATAAACAGCGTCTTCGCCAGATCAACCTGATTCGCAAAAGCCTTGACCTGTGCGGGATCCGTCGAATCGAGCACGTGAAGCTGCGGAAAACTCGCGACGCGTCCAAATGTCTTCTCCAGGACTTCCGGACACAGACTCGATCCGCCCATTCCCAGCAGCAGCACGTCGGAAAATCCCGCGCCCTTCACGTCTTCAGCCAACCGCTTCAACTTCGCGACATCGGCAATCTGCTGTTTGGTAACGTCTAGCCAGCCAAGCCACTTCGCTTCGTCTGTATTCGTCCACAGCGAAGCATCATGCTTCCACAGTCGTTGCATCTTCCCGGCCGACTGCCATTCAGCGGTCGCAGCTTTTACTTTTCCGGCCAACGGCTCCGGCAACTGATAACTCTGGCGATTTATGTCGGTCACGGTTTCCTTTATGAATTCTTCTTGATGGCCTCAAGCAACTTATCGAATGCATCCTCGAACGATCGAATGCCCTCGTCGGTTAGCTTGTCGGTGATTTCATCGATAGAAATGCCGACTTTGGCCAGTGTTTGCATCGTTTGTTCGGCGGCAGGAATATTTTCCACCAGGCTGGCCCGAGGATGGCCATGATCGCGGAATGCATCCAGCGTTGCGACTGGAAGCGTATTCACCGTATCTTTCCCAATCAACTCTTCCACATACATCACGTCGCTGTAGGCCGGGTTTTTCGTGCCGGTACTGGCCCACAAAACACGCTGTGTTTGTGCGCCCTGCGCCGCCAGCTTCTTCCAGCGGTCGCTGCTGAAAATTTTCAGATACCTCTGGTAAGCCAGCTTTCCATTGGCAATCGCCACCTTGCCCAGCAGGCCCTTTAGTTGCTCCTGCTCTTTCGCATCTTTCGAGCTCTTCAATCGCTCACTAATAAGGTTGTCGGCTGCAGTGTCAATGCGGCTGATAAAGAAACTGGCCACGCTCGCCATCTTCGCGACATCCCCACCCTGCGCAGCAAGCTGCTCCAATCCAATGATGTAAGCCTCAGCAATATTCTGATACATCACCTGCGAGAACAGCAGGGTGACGTTAATGTTGATGCCTTCGCTAATCAACTGCTGAAACGCCGGCAACCCTTCCGCCGTTCCCGGAACTTTGACCATAATGTTCTCGCGGCCGACGGCTTTCCACAAAGCGCGCGCCTCTGAAATGGTCCCCTGGGTGTCGCGCGCGAGGTAAGGCGAAACTTCAATGCTCACGTATCCATCGCGGCCTTTTGTGCTGGCAAAAACTGGACGCAGAATGTCCGCGGCATCCTGAATATCACGAATCTCCAGCGCTTCAAAACGCCCCTTTGCGTCAAGGTTTGCCTTCTCCTTGAGCGTCTTGAGGAGGTCGGAATAATACGATCCCGCGGAGATCGCCTTTTCAAAAATCGTCGGGTTCGACGTCATTCCGCGCAACCCATCTTCATCAATCAGGCGCTTCAGTTCGCCCGTCGTAATCAGGTCGCGCCGGATGTAATCCAGCCAAACCGACTGCCCAAACTTCAGCAGATCAACCAGCGCATTCGTCGCTTTTCCTGTTTCTATCACTCCGGTGGGTTGCATCAAATCCTCCAAATCTTCTTTTTGATCTTTTGTTATTTGCTATTTTTTGATTGCGCAATGGCTTCGCGCGCGGCTTCCAAAACCTTGTCCGGGGTAAAGCCAAATTTCTTCTGTAACTCTTTGAGCGGAGCCGAAGCCCCGAAGGTATGCATGCCGATAATTTTACCGTCCAGTCCGACATACTGCGCCCAACCAAATGTCGAAGCCTGTTCCACCGCCACCCTCGCCTTCACCTCCGGCGGCAACACCTTTTTGCGATACGCCTCGTCCTGATGCTCAAAGATGTCCCACGAAGGCATGCTCACAACACGCGCCTTCACGCCTTCCGCCTTCAGTTGCTCGTAGGCGCCCACGCACAACGAAACTTCACTGCCCGTCCCCATGAGGATCACATCCGGCTTACCATCCGCAGCATCCGCCAGAATATATGCGCCTTTGGCGACGCCTTCCGCGGAAGCATATTTCGTGCGATCGAGCGTCGGCAATGCCTGCCGCGACAATACCAACGCCGCTGGCTCGTGCCGCAATTGCATAACTACCTTCCAGGACTCCACCACCTCGTTCGCATCGCAGGGACGCAAAACCACCAGACCGGGAATCGCACGCAAACCCGCCAGCTGTTCAACTGGCTGGTGCGTCGGCCCATCTTCCCCCAAGCCAATCGAATCGTGGGTGTAAATATAGATGACAGGAATTTCCATGATCGCGGCCAGCCGGATGGTGGGCTTCATGTAGTCGCTGAAGTTGAAAAACGTTCCGCCGTAGGCGCGAACTTTAGACAAAGCCATCCCATTCAGCGCCGCGCCCATTCCATGCTCGCGCACGCCAAAGTGGATGTTGCGCCCACCGTAGCTGTCAGCCTTAAAATTTCCTGCGCCATCGAATTTCAGCGTGGTTTTAGTAGATGTCGCCAGGTCCGCCGAACCGCCAATCAGCCAGGGAACATTCTTCGCAACCGCGTTCAGCACCGTAGCTGAACTCTCTCGAGTGGCCACGCCTTTCGCATCCGCCGCGAATGTCGGCAAATTCTTGTCCCAGCCGTCGGGAAGCTCACGCTTTTGCATTCGATTGATCTGGTCCGCAAGTTCAGGAAACTTCGAACTGTACTCCCCGAACAAAGCACTCCATTTCTCGTGCAGAGATCGTCCGCGTTTTCCAATTCCTTCCTGGAAATGTTCCAGCACTCCATCCGGTACCAGGAACTTCGCATCTTCCGGCCAGCCGTAAAACTTCTTCGTCAACTTAATTTCGTCTTCGCCCAAAGCTTCGCCATGCGCAGCATTGGAATCCTGCTTGTGCGGAGAACCGTATCCAATATGGCTGTTGACAATAATCAGTGTGGGCTTATCTTTTAATTCCAAAAATCTTTTATAAGCTTTTCCGAGTTCTTCCAAATCATTCGCATCAGCCACGTGCAACACATGCCAGCCATAGCCTTCAAAGCGCAGCCTCACATCCTCGCTGAAGGAATCGCTCGCCGGACCATCGAGCGTAATGTGGTTGGAATCGTAAATCCAACACAAGTTCGGCAGCTTCAAATGTCCCGCCAGTGATGCCGCTTCGCTGGCAACGCCTTCCATCATGTCGCCATCGCCACAAACCGCGTAAACGTTATAGTCAAAAACATCAAAGCCAGGGCGGTTATAGGTTGTCGCCAGCCACATCCCGGCAATCGCCATGCCCACGCTGTTGCCCACGCCCTGCCCCAGAGGCCCGGTCGTGGTCTCAATGCCTGAAGTCAGCCGGTATTCGGGATGCCCCGGCGTCTTGCTGTTGATCTGCCGGAATTGCTTAATGTCGTCAAGGGAAACAGCAGGCTCATTCAGCCGCTCGTATTTCGGATTTACCGCCCTCACTCCCGTCAGGTAAAGCATGGAGTACAGCAGCATGGAGGCGTGACCGTTGGAAAGCACAAACCGGTCACGGTTCGGCCAGATTGGGTCCTTCGGATCAAAGCGCAAGAAATGCTGCCACAAGGAATAAGCAACTGGCGCCAGCGCCATGGGCGCTCCCGGATGTCCTGAGTTCGCCTTCTGCACCGCATCCATGGAAAGCGTGCGGATCGTGTTAATGCTCAGTGTGTCAATTTCCATGCCGGCCAATGTTTGTTCACCCGCGACCATGATGCTTCTCCTTATTTACAGCGAATCGGCCGTACACATCCAGCCTTAAGAGCAACGTCCAAGATTACCGCTTGAAGCTCCCTAGGCAGTTTATCAAGTTCCGCTCATGTTTTGATGGCATCTGAGCCCACTACGTTAAAATACGATGGAATTCGTAGAGTTGACCCTGATTTTTCGATGAAACGCCGTCGGAAAGGGATTCACAGCGTTTGAGGATGGTCGAAAATTAAAATGATGAAAAACCGATGAAGAGGAAGAATTAAAATCTTCTTTTCTTACCAGAAGAGTTATAGCGAGGTTTAGCGCTTCATCTGCGCCAGATAACCATATTTGCTGGAATAGTCCTTAGTCTCGTTCTGAATGATCTGCAGGAAACTCCGTAGCGTGTCGCGTTGCGCCATCTGCATGTCGCTGAACTTCACGCGCACCGTGGGATTGCTCGTGGTAGAGACGCCCTTGGTGGCGATTCCCTTTACCCAAATCTGCCCGCTGGCGACCCACAGGCCAACTTCCAGGTTCAGACCGGAGGAGACAATCTCCGGCGTTTGCACCTGGCACCCTCCCAGGCTGGCGTTCGAAAGATTGCCCCATACAGGCGTTAACGAGCCATCAACTCTTAGCTCCACCGCGATAAAGCACTTCATGCGCGGATGCTGGCGGCGGTCTTCCGCCCACAATGACGAACTCACCTCGGGTTGGAATGGTGGTGCAGCCAGTGCTGCCAAAGCGCTCGGCGTTGTGGCCGAGAGTCCGGAAGCCGTCAGCGTTCCAGCTCCGCTCTGCTTAATCTCGCGCAGAGCGGCGACCAGAACCTCCTCCCGCTTCTCCACGGGAGCTTCGCCATACAGCTTCAACAGCTTGGTAAAGTGAGGAACCACCTCCGGATCACTTAACAACTGCGTCCAGTCGGCCCCAGTAGAAGGAGTCGTATTGCTCATATTAAGAGAGCCGCGGATCAGACACGGCACCAGTTAGTCTCTCAGATTTGCGTTGGCCGTTAAAAGTAACAATGGTGACTTCCACAGGTAACCATATTTTTCGGCAGGTGCTGTTTTAATGGGCGTATGTACTTGATAAGAAAAGATCTCTTACGAGAAAAGGTAACTTCCAGGAAGAGTTATTGTTGAAAAACGAAAAGGCAGCTTCCAAATCGGAAGCTGCCCATTCGCACGCTTTGAAGATGTGCCTATCTACGCACTCACATTAAGCTGGCTGCCCGTGCTCTGCGAGGTGGACGTAGAGGAATTGGCGGCGCCAAAATTCAGGGTCACGTTTTCGTTGCCACTCAGGTTCAACGTCACCTGTTCTGGTCCGCTATTGTTGCCGAAATTCAACGTCACCTGCTCAGGCCCACCGTTTGAGCTGCTGCTAGCCGCACCCAGATTGATGGTGATTTTATCTCCACTGGCATCGGTGATACTGATGGAATCGCCATTCGACGCCGCGCTTTGACTGCTATTGCTCGCTCCACTATTGCCCCCACCGTGATGGTGATGATGGTGCACGGACGGCTGCTGCTGGGTTTGCTGAGCTTGGAAATTCTGAAACCGCTGCTGGAAGGCGCTCTTCACATCTTGCTGGAAAGTCGAGAACGCCTGCTGCGCGCCCGCCAGGTCGCCTGACTGCAGGGCCTGCCCAATGGCCGCGAAATCCTGGCCAATTTGTGAAGTAGAAGATTGCGCTCCAGCCTTGGAATTCTGGCTCAGTTTAGCCAAATCGGTAAAAGCCGCTTGCGCGCCCGTCAAATCGCCCGACTGGAGGGCCGTCGAAAGTTGCTTAAAGTCGTTGCGCTGCTGCTGGAAGGTCCCTAATAAACCCGGCTGCGCTGCAATGTTGGTCGAAGAAATTCCGGCTACTGACATAAAACATCTCCTTACACGTTTTCTTGAATGACTTCTGTTTTCAGGTAATCGGCATGTGCAATCGGGCACTTTAACAATTTCGTGGATATTCGCCTTCTCTTCATTCCTCTTCTAGCACTAAGGTTCATAGCTAGCTTTAACAATCACGGTTACCTAAAAATTATGATTACTTCAACATGTCATCCCGACGCGCGAGCAAAGCAAGTAAGGAGGGACCTTGCGATCGTCAGCGCCATCTGTGCACAAAACAAGAACGC
>JANWKU010000010.1 GCA_025451215.1 Terriglobales bacterium | reverse complement strand
CAACAATTTCGCCCATGAAAGTCTCTAATCTCTGCCGTTTTCCATCCTTCCACGTCTTGCTAATCCACGAAAACTCCGGCGAGTTGAGTGTGAGTTTTAGGCCGCCGGTGGGTGCGTACTCCCACTCTTTCCATAAATGGCTTGAACTTTGCGACAAGGGCTTTTCCTTCCGCTTGAGTGCTTCACGAACGGAAAGGCGCATTTTTTCATCATTAACAATAATTTCCAATGCTGTGTTGTACGGCTTTGGCCATGAAATAGTGTGTTCCTTCTGTTCGAGGACCGAGAAAAGAACATCACAAATACGGAGCACGCGAGACAGAGATTCTGAAGCAATCTTGAGTGGAACTATTCCTTCCTTCGCCAGAAGAACACCGCGCTCATCCGTCCTGGATCGCGAAAGAAACCTCTGAAAACGAAGCACGATTGGATGCAAAATTTCTCGATCCGCCGCGATCTCGATTTTCGGATACTCAATCTTTTCCTTCGTCTCTGACTGTTGATTTTGACGAGGTTCGCTGGGCAAGATTTCAATCACGTCTACGCCCAAACCCGTTGCTGGAGGCAGGGTTGCGCGTTCAGGTTTTTGACCAAATTGGATCCGAGTCCAGTAACCCGCACCCGGCAGAGGGATATTATGTCTGCGGCATAGTTTGCCGAGTCCGACATCGGAGAGTCCATATTCCGGTGCTAGCTTCCCTAAGGGCGTTGCCCACACTTTTTCGTAAAGTTCGGCACGAGTCAGAGTAATTTTTTTCTGCCACATAACATTACCACCTCCTCCCAATAACATTTGTCGGTTGTTAAACATTACACTTTTGCTTGTTCCGAGGCATTGGAAGTGATAAAGAACCCCTCGTCATGCGCTTGTATGAAGGAACCATCACTGAATTTAGCGCGGCTGTCATAAAAATGAGCTTGCCGACCGTATTTCGTCAAATTATGAGCATTATTTTCATAGGGCGTTAATCCTGGGAGTATCGGTCTTGGCAGCAATCTTTAAATTATCTTAAGAATTCCTTCGAATACACGGGTCTCCTAAATAATAAATCATCATTAAGACGAAGATTGAACGGTAAAGGCAACGACGGGCGCAAGAATGGCGAGGCGGATGACCAAAGCGGAAAGCGGGGCGTTTGGTCTGATGATTATCGCGGCCTTGATCTTCGTAGGAATTGCGAAAATCCTGAACACCCTCGGATGGGCGATTCCGCTGATTATTTGTACAGGCGCAATCGTCGCTTTTTTGTGGTACAAGGCAATACAAAATAGAAAGCGGCTGGAGTTCCTTCGACAGAAGTACCACGACGAAGCGGTTGTACAAAATATAGTGGCACATCGTTTTTGGCGAGGACAAACGTCCGAACAACTCGTCGATTCCCTTGGCAATCCAACGAGGATTGACCAGAACGTGCTGAAAAATCGCGAAAGAGACGTATGGAAATATTATCCTCGCGGGGTCAATCGCTACGGCCTCCGCATCACCCTGGAAAATGGAATTGTGGTCGGATGGGAGCAGAAAGGTTAGGGCTTAAGTAATCTGCGGCATCGTGTTATTTCTGAATTTCTATTTCTTTTGGATCAGTAGCAACAATTTCAGGGCCCCCGCGATAAGACGTAATCTTGCCGGTTACGCAAATTCGTTTATCGCTGTATTTATCCTCGGGCTCACCAAACTTGGATCGGTCGTCCCCCCAAATAACGATAGTGAATATCTGTTTTGGAAAGGGCTCGTCGAGATTCAGGAAAGTTGGCTGGCTCTTGCTCCGGTCCGCATAACGAGCACTAACAACTTTCCCACACACCGTCGTCCGCTCGCCGGTGTGATTCTTGGCCTCGGCGGCGGTAATCTTTTTTGTCTGTGCAGAAGTCGATAGAGAGATAATTGTGAAAAGAATTAGTAGAACAGGAAGTCGCGCAGGTTTCATAAATGATTCTCTCCCAGACCACTTTCTTTGAACCCTACTTCAAAACTAATTCAATTTGATGGGATGTACGCCCCGACTCTGTCTTTCGGTTGCCCATTGGAAGAAGCCGCCGCAACGACCTTGAACTTCGCAGTCGCTACAAACGGGCCTGTACGCATTCTTCCAGTCAGAAATTGCCTGCTTCGAGTATTTCCATAAAGACGGCTTAAGCACGCAAAGTTGAAGGTTGTAGATCCGAGTCTCAATTCCGAATCTAGTGAGAATGGTGATGGCCGTTTCCAAGTTTGGCTGATAATCAACCGGATCAATCCACAACTCGCTCATATTCCGGGGCGCGTGACCGATATGCTCCATTCCCATGAATGCAACGTGATCAACGAATGTGAGATTCCGGCAGATGTATTCCGCGAGATGGATTAATCGCGGAATCGTCAACGCATGCAACACGACACGAATTTCAATCTGTATTCCATATCGTGCAAGTTGATGCAGTCCAAGAACCGTTTGATCGAAGGCAGAACGCGCCTGAACGACATAATCGTGTAACGACGGATAGTCCGCATAAAGAGGAACGCCAACGCTAAGGTTGGGGTGATTAATTTCTGCAAATTTATGGGAAAAATCCGGCCACGCAAAGCGACGCCCGTTGGTCAGAATGTGAACGTATGTAGATGGCATTTTGTCTCGGAGTTTACTCAGGATTGCCAGCAAGTTATCTCCGAGCAATGTCGGTTCTCCGCCCGTTATGCACAGGTATTCCGGATCAGGCGATATCAAATCGATGAGCTTTAGGTTGCGCTCAGTGAGTGCCGCAATGTCATCTTTGTCGATTGGCGGCTGCGAGCACATTAGACAATTGCTATTACATCTTTCGGTCGCAAATAGCGTATTGTGTTTTGATTCCGGTCGATAGACAGTCCGGATAAAACCGTTCAGCGGTTCAAGCGCAATGATGTGACCGGATGCCAGATGGTCGATGTGTTGCACTGAATGCATCGTGGGAATGCCAAGTGGAGCGTCAACTTTATCTCTTACGACAATTGCGGAATATCCGTGCAGGTCCTGCGCAGAACCCAAGAAACTCAGCAGCAAAGCTGTATCTTTTCTCTGGTCAATCGGCACGGGAGCCGTAGCCACCCGCGCGACGATTGGTCCGCTAAAACCCAGACCAATTCCAGTCGTGTGTAACCTCATTGGGGAATACTCGCCCGCATCTCTGCCAAATTTCGATCAGTAACCCAACCCCAGAAAACATCTTGAATAAAAGAATCTCCGCTGCGCAGCAGTGAAAAGAGGTGCTCCATAACTTTCATATTTCTCCTGCAGAACCCGCTGGTTGGTCTATGACCTGTCATGTCCCCTTGCGTTGCATGGTGATAAACCGGGTCTGCTCCACAATAGGACTGAAATGCGCAATCTGAGCAACCCGGCAGGGACTGATTGCAGCCCTGTTGCAACAGCGCCACGAACGCGGGACTCGTAAAAATGTCGGCACGAGAATTTGTTAAAACACGGCCCAATTTGAAGGTGTAATCTTTCATCTCCGCCAACATTCGGGCCTCGTCGGTCGCGTAAGCACTTCCGTCGTAGTTGTAGACCAAGACGTTCAGCCCCGCGCCGCTGGGACTCTGAAGATCAACATATCCTGTTCCTTCCGGCGTCAGAATTTTTCGAAGAAGAATTTGCGTATAGATTTCGACAAGATTATAGCCACGCCGATTCAACTCAAGAATGTGATCGAGGCCTGCCTTGTAGAACTCGAAGAAAGCGTCGGTCTCGTATCCAGTCTTGTGTTGGCTTCTTAGAGCAAATCCATAGGGACTAATCGGGCGAAGAAAAATTGTGTGAAAAGACTGCCGGACATACTCGTCAATGATCTCAATAGGGTGTTGCAGCGATAACTGCGTGGTCGTCATCAAGGCTGCGACTCGACTGCTACCGAGCGCGCGCCGAGCGCGGTTGATGCCCTCTATGGTGACTTTGTAGCTGTCGCCCCCCGGCCGGGGGCGATTCGAATTATGAATGAACTCTGGTCCATCGAGTGAGGTGGAGAGCTTAATTTCATGCGCCTTGCAGTAGTTTAGAATGTCATCCGTGAGGAACGCCAGATTTGAGGTGATGACAATGTCCAATTCTTTGCCAAGCCTCGCAGCCCCATCCTTCGCAATTGACACGATGTACTTGATTGTGTCGAAGGCAAGCAGCGGCTCGCCGCCCTGAAATTCCAAGGTAATGTGTTTGGATGGGCACTGAAGCATCATGTCGACCGCTGCCGTTGCTACATCGCGGCTCATATCGAACTGACCCTGATTGAGCGTCTGTCGTGACACTTGGCAGTAGTGGCAGGAGTGGTCGCAACGGAGCGTCACGACAAAAATGTGCAGCTTTGTCGATCCGTAGATGAAACCAAACTTGGTTCGGTATTTCGCCGCGAGTACATCCAAGAGCGGAGAAGAAGATTCATCGTAGATGAAATGTTTTGCCTTGAGCGTCGGATACAATTCGCTGTTTGCCGGGAATTCCTTCTGAATGATCTTTCGTGCAGTTCCCTCTGGAACAAAGAGAAATTCTCCGCATTCGTTGACAAGAATTTCAGTTTGTTGGTCTAAGCGGTGGAACCGAAAGGGCAGCAATTGGTAATCGGACGAGCCGACAAAAGCGCTCTGGGGTGCGAAGGGCCTCGGCACGAAATTTACCACCTACTTCGAAGTTGTCGTGGCTATCTTTACTAGATTTTTCGACTCCACCGGGTCTGTGAAAGTCCCCGGTGGAGAGTCTTCCAAAATTCCCGACTCAGCGAATGCTTTCGCGATTATCAGTTCTCGTATAGAGGCTGTTTCGGCTTGGATCTCTACGCGAAGCTGTGAGTCTGACAAAGTATTGAAGATCTGAGGCAACCACTCATCGATTTTCTTCACCGTCGGATGGCTAAGAGTCGGAGAAGTCACGAGAAGCCCCACTGTTAACGCAAAGCTTTCGTCCTTTTCCTTCAGATCAGACCACAGATCGCCACTGAACCAATAACAGGCTCTCAGAATAGCCGCTTTCGAGTAAATCTTTTTGTCGATACAAACCAATGCTTTCGAGTGTTCGGCATCGACTTCAACATGCTCGAACGCCGAGGTCATATTGCACGCGAAGAATGTGAAGAGTGAGAAGAATGGGATCCGTGAGAGCCGTGCGAAGCATGGGAGCCATGAGAAGAATGGGAAGAGTGGGACGAATGTTGGGCAATCAGCCTTAACGCGTTGTTAGATTTCTGAAGCACCAACTTAGAGCGCAATTTGCCGAAAAAGGCAAAGTCTGGTGGTCGCAGGTCATTCAAGGATGCAGTTGGGAGGGCGGGATGACTAACCGAGGCGGAGGCACCTCCAACAACAAGCGTTCCGCCGAGGAGTACCGCGAGTTTTCCCGATATTCGCTGAAAAAATGCCTTAAGCTCGTCCATGATGTCATCTCCTCTTCGTTGGATTGCCATTTAAGGATCCCCGGTACCGGCTACTTGGCCGGTACTGTACGACATCGATATTAAAATGACAAGGGAATATGTATTGGGCACGGAGGTTTCAGGATGAGTCGTTTATGCGGCCATTGCCCTGACAATTTACTACAGGCTTCTCGACTGGTGCGGAAATTTGCACCGAAGATCCGCGAGGCGGCAGGCCGGGCGCCAATCTTAGACGTAGCCTGTGGCACAGGTCGAAACGGAATCTTTCTTTCTCAGCTTGGCTGTGATGTTGTTTGTGCAGACAAAAATCTAGAACGATTCGAAGGACATCAATCGAGCAGATTGCGCATTGTGAAGCTCGACTTTCTGACGGATCCTTGGCCTTTTGGACAACGCACTCTCGGCGCCATTGTTGACGTGCATTTTCTCTTATCTCGGCTATTCCCCCTCTTTGAGAAATCACTGATACCTGGAGGGTACCTCTTACTGGAGACAGTACCCGGGCATGGAGGAAATTATCTAGAATTGCCCAGAGCGGGAATGATTAAGGAAATTCTACAAAGCGGGTTTCAACTAGAATTCTATAGAGAACGCTACGTCGGGCCAGAAAATTATAAAGCAGTTACCGTACAGGCTCTTGCGAAGAGAATTTCTTAGAAATTATATTTTGGTATGCCGCGCGGAATTTCTACCAAACGAGCCAATGACTTCCAATGCCTCGGATGCGGCACACGCTTCCCTCTGCGAATATCCGTCGCGTAAGGCTTCGAGATTTCCAGCGCCGACGCCATGGCCGAAACCGTGAACGCCGCCAACTTCGGCTGAATCTCCTCGCGATAAAACTTTTCGGTCAACCACTCGGGCAAATCAGAGGATTTCCATGCTTGCTTGGCTGCCTCTTGTCGCCGCATCGTCGCCGAACGAAGAGCTTCAGCTTTTGGCGTGTGCGTCGCCACTCTCCCCAACTTCGCCGCGTCGATAAGATTTTCTCGTAGTGCCATCGGAGAACATGCTCGGCAGTATTGAGTACCACGTGTGGATTTTCCACAATTTCGACAGATAGTCTCTGGCCGGAGCGGAGTCTCAATCGAAAGATTGGCTGAAATCCCTCTACCTTCCCGACGGCTATTTTGAGTCAACCGCGTGCTCGGAAATACTCGCTTACTTCGTTTTGGTACGGACGCAGAGAACATCCGTGCCATTTGCTCGGCAAGTGGCGCAACAGCGCGACCCCACGTCGGCGCACTCTCAGAAAGCTGAATTGCGAACGAAGCCATCAAACGGCAGTTGCCGTCGCGCTGTTCGAAAAACCACTCGCGACGGAGCGGCCCCCGTGTGATCCAATCGAGCACGTACGCGTCGACGCGCGGTCGAATCGGTTCCATGAGATCAGAGGCTAAGCTATCGCGTGAAGGACTGTCGAAGTGCATGACACCCAACCCAGGATCGAGCCCCAGCGCGGCGATGGCTAGCCGAGCCTCGGACTCAAGCAAAGCGTAGAGATAATTCAGCATTGCGTTTGGCGGGTTGACGGCAAGGCGAGGTGACGCGGTAAGAGGTGATTCCCGGCCCCCGAATGTCCGCCAATGCTCGGGCACACGGCCCAGATCTTTGCTCGGAAAATCGACCACGACACT
>JANWKU010000009.1 GCA_025451215.1 Terriglobales bacterium | reverse complement strand
TGAAAAAGCACAGCATGGGCTACTGATTGGCTTAATACCAATGACTGTAACTGTAAGCAGAATCAAGGCTTCGATACTGAGGCCCGATGCTATAATCACGTGGTTCATCTCTCAATTGAACGGTCTGGAACGGTCTAGAAGCGCAGCCTGTTTCCGGCAAAGAATGTCTGTGAGGACTTACTGATGACACGCCTGCTCCGTCCAGCTGCAATTTTTTTGCTAGTTGCCGCTGTGACCCTCCCCGCCGTTGCAGCCAATAAGGCCGGATCGTTTTACGACAAGGGCAAAGACGCTGAAGCCCGCGAAAATTACGAGGAAGCTTACGACCTGTTCAAGCAGGCGTATGACCTCAGCCCCAAAGATTTGAAGTACAAGTCGGCCTACGAGCGGCTGCGCTTTCTGGCGGGAGCTTCGCACGTGCATCGCGGGCAGTTGTTGCAGGACGTGGGCAAGCTCGATGAAGCCCTCGCGGAGTTCCGGAAGGCGGCTGAGATTGATCCTTCCAGTCCCATAGCGACGCAGGAGATCAAGCGCACGCAGAACATGATTGAGCAGGCGAAGTCGCCCAAGCCACAGTCCACGGCGCACCCGCCCAATGCGATGGAACGCCGCCTGGAAGAAGCGCGAGGCCCCGTGGAACTCGCCGCCATTTCCAACTTGCCCATCACCTTGAAGCTGGCCCCGGAAGACACAAAAATCATTTACCAGACCATCGGGAAGCTTGCGGGCATCAATGTGCTGTTTGATCCGGAGTACACTTCGCGGCGCGTGAGCATTGAGTTGAACAGCGTGACGTTGCAGCAGGCGCTGTCCATTGTGGCGCTGGAGTCGAAAACTTTCTGGCGTCCGGTGACGCCCAATACGATTTTTGTGGCCGCGGACAATCCGGCCAAGCGGAAAGAGCTGGAGCAGAGCGTCATCAAGACGTTTTATTTGTCGAACATGTCGCAGCCGACCGAGTTGCAGGACATGGTGAATGCGATGCGGCAGATTCTGGAAATTTCGAAAATCCAGCCGCTGCCCACGCAGAACGCGATTGTGATTCGCGGCACCCCCGATCAGGTGGTGCTGGCGCAAAAGCTGGTGGATGACCTCGACAAGGCGAAGCCGGAAGTCGTTGTGGACGTGGCCATCATGCAGGTGAGCCGCGATAAGGTGCACCAATTGGGCATCAGTCCCCCGACCAGCGCCACGGTCGCGCTGCAAAATAATATCAATACCACTTCGACGACTGTCGCGACGAACTCTGGGGCGGGCGCAACTTCCACGACCGGTGGAACACCCAACCAGGTGAATTTCAACCGCCTGGGAAATTTAAACGCCACCGATTTTACTGTCACCATTCCACAAGCATCGGCCACAGCGTTGTTCAGCGACAGCACGGTCAAGCTGTTGCAGAACCCGCAAATGCGCTCGGTGAACGGACAGAAGGCTTCCATCAAAATTGGCGAACGGCTGCCGGTGGCGACCGGTTCATTCCAGCCGGGAATCGGTGGAGTGGGAATCAATCCCCTGGTCAATACCCAGTTTCAATACTATGACGTCGGTGTGAACATTGACATCACGCCTACCATCCATGCCAACCGCGAGGTCACGCTGAAGGTTTCCATGGACATTTCCTCGCAGACTTCGACGGTAAGCATTGGCGGCATTAACCAGCCGGTGATTGGGCAGAAGAAAATTGAAAATGAAATTCGCCTCAAGGAAGGCGAGGCGAGCCTGCTGGGGGGAATGTTTGAAGATCAGAACACGCGCTCGTTGAGCGGCATTCCCGGACTTTCCCAGATTCCCATCCTGAAATATTTCTTCTCGCAGACCAACACCGAGCACAGCGAGAACGAAGTGGTGTTCGTGCTGATTCCGCACATCGTCCGCGGATTCTACGTGGACGACGTCAACGAGAAGGCGATTGACGTAGGCACGGCGACGGCGCTGCAATTGAATCCGGCGAGCGAGTCTTCCACCTCACAGACTAGCGCGCCGCAAACCGCAGTCCCGCAGGCAGGTGGAGTAGGCGCGGCGCCCGCACCGATGCCATCCCCTGCGACTGAAGCCCCGGCCACGCCAGCGAATGCGCCCACGGCTGCCAGCTTTGCGTTTGATCCAGCAACGATCAATGCCGCAAAAGGCTCCACATTCGCCGTGAACGTGATGTTGAATGGGGCGCAAAACGTGTATTCGGTGCCCCTGCAGGTGAGTTACGACCCCAATCTGCTGCAGGTGGTGAACATCTCCAATGGCGGCTTCCTTTCGCAGGATGGCCAGGCGGTGGCGCTGATGCACCGCGGCGAGGATGACGCGAGCGGAAACTTGCAGATCAATGCCAGCCGTCCGCCCGGCGCAACTGGCCTTTCCGGACAGGGTTCCGTTGTGACCCTTACGTTCATGGCCAAAGCCAGCGGGCAAGGAACGCTGACCATTTCCAAGGGTGGCGCGCGTGATCCGGCTATGCAGGCCATTCCTGTCGCGGGCACGGTGGCCACTGTAAACGTACAGTGATGGAAGTTCGGGAGATGCCTAAGTTCAAGAGTGCGATACGTCGGCGAATGCGCGGATTCACGCTCATCGAGCTGATTGTCGCCATCACGATTCTGTTGGTTCTTACGGGAATGGCAGTGCCGCTGGCGCGGGTTTCGATCAAGCGAGAGCGGGAACGCGACCTGCGGCGCGATCTGTGGATGATGCGCGACGCGGTTGACCGCTACAAAGACGCGGCCGACCGGGGAGCGTTCCAGACCAAGGTAGGCTCCGAAGGTTATCCGCCGGACCTGGATACGTTGGTAAATGGCGTGGATGTAGGCGGAAAGAAGCTAAAGTTTCTCCGCCGGATTCCGATAGACCCGATGACCGGAAACGCCGATTGGGGTTTGCGTTCCATGCAGGATGACCCGGACTCAGATTCCTGGGACGGCAACAACGTCTTCGATGTGTACACCAAATCTGAAGGCACGGCGCTTGATGGAACGAAGTACAAGGATTGGTAATGGCAAGATTCAAAATGCGGCCTGGTTCGCGCGGCTTTACTCTGATTGAGTTGATGATCGTGATCAGCATTATGCTGATCCTGATCGCGGTTTCCGTGCCCGCCTATAACCGCTCCATCATTCACGCGCGCGAAGCTGTGTTGAAACAGGACCTGTTCCAATTGCGGTCCCTGATCTCGCAATACACGCTTGATAAACAGAAAGCGCCCGAGTCGCTCGACGACCTGGTTTCCGCCGGATACCTGAAACAGATTCCCAAAGACCCATTCACGGGCGCGTCTGACTGGACCACGGAGCAGGAAGAAGACACCATCCTCGACCCCAGCCAGACGGAGACCGGGATTGACGATGTGCATAGCGCCTCCAACGCGACCTCTAGCGACGGCAGCGCGTACAGCAGTTGGTAGGGCGTGCTTTTTTGCGCGTTACTTGCTTCTGCACTCCCGCTTCTTCTTTCGTTTATTTCAAACATTGATATAAAGTAGGGCCATGATGAGGGTGGGGCAGAACCGCTTTTACGCCGGAGTGTCCGGTGACTAAGCGAAAGTCCAAGGGCGCTTATATGATCTCGGCGGTTGCTGAGATGTATGGCATTCATCCGCAGACGCTGCGCTTGTACGAGCGGGAAGGATTGCTGAAGCCCTCGCGGACCGAAGGCAACACGCGGCTCTACACGGACGAGGACTTGCAGCGGCTTGAGTTCATCCTGAACCTGGCGCGAGACTTGGGCGTGAACATCAGCGGGATGGCCATCATCCTGCAAATGCGCGAGCGCATGGAAGAGATGCAGCGGCAAATTCAGGACTTCGTCAAATATATTCAGGAAGAAGTGCTGTCGCGCGCCAATGCGGCGACGGACCCCGCGAAAGGCGCGATTGTGCCGCTGCGGCGGACGTTTGTCACGCCCGCACCGCGGAAGAAGTAATCGTCGCGGATACGCAGGGGCCGGGAGGGGCACCAGCCCTGCGTATCCGCGAGAACAAAAAGTAGACTTACGCGGACAGGAGTGTCCGCGCCACACGATATGATCTGGAACAATGCTTCCTTTCAAGCTCATCTACAGTGATGAATATTTTCTGCCGATTGGGGAGCACGTGTTCCCAGCGGAAAAGTATCGGCTGGTACATGATCACTTGCTGGAAACCGGCGTAGCTGGGGCGGAAGATTTTGTTGTTCCGAAGCCGGCGACGGATGAAGACATCCTGCTGGTTCACACGCCTGAGTACGTACAAAAGCTAAAGACAGGAATGCTCTCGCGGCAGGAGGAACTTCTGCTCGAACTTCCCTACTCCGAGGAACTGGTGCGGGCTTTCTGGCTGGCGGCTGGAGGTTCCATTCTGGCGGCGGAATGCGCGCAGGAAGATGGCGTCGCGCTAAACATTGGCGGAGGATTCCATCATGCCTTCGCGGACCATGGCGAAGGATTCTGCATGATCCACGACGTGGCGGTTGCGATTCGCCGCATGCAGCGTGAGGGAAAGATCGGTACGGCGATGACCGTGGACTGCGATGTTCACCAAGGCAACGGAACGGCTGCGATTTTTGGCACAGTGAAAAACGTTGGGGAGCCGCTGCCTTCCTCCGCGCCGGGGATGCTGCATAGCGCGGACTTGGGAAATGACATAGCACGGCTCAATGATGTTTTCACGATCTCTCTGCATCAGGAAAACAATTATCCAGCCATCAAGCCACCTTCCTCGATTGACGTCAATCTGCCGGATGGGACCGGCGATGACGACTACCTGGCATGGCTCGACAATGCGTTGAGTTCCGGGTTGCGGCAAATGCAGCCTGATTTGATCTGTTACGTTGCGGGTGCTGATCCATACAAAGACGATCAGTTAGGCGGGCTGGCGCTCAGCATCGAGGGATTGAAAAAACGGGATGAACTGGTCTTTCGCATGGCACAGGCGCGTAAGATCCCGATTATGACCGCATACGCAGGCGGCTATGCGCGACGGATTGAAGATACAGTGACGATCCACAGCAATACGGTAGTAGCGGCGAAGAAGGTCTTCAGCTAACGGGCACTGAACGGGTCTGCATGGTTCGTCCCTTCCTCTTGCCCAATGTTGTCCTTATAATTTTGCCCCTGCATTTTGGCCTACATTCCGTTCGTAATACTGCCATCCATGTAGAAGATTACTCCGGTAATAAGGGTGAGAACGGTTTGGTACTGACGCCATACATGACAGAAATCTAAGATGAAAGAACGTCATGAGCAGCGGCACAGGCATACGTGTGGGCCGGTACGAGATCCTCGCGGAAATTGGGCGCGGGGCGATGGGAATTGTGTATCAGGCCCGCGATCCACGCATTGACCGCACGGTCGCGTTGAAAACCATCTCCTTGAGCGGGCAGGATTTAGCGGAAGAGAAGGAATACCGGGAGCGGTTTCTGATTGAAGCCCAAGCGGTCGGGCGGCTCTCCCATCCTGGTATCGTCACCATCTTTGACGCCGGGGAAGATCCGGAGACGCATGAGCCCTTCATCGCAATGGAATATGTGCAGGGGGAATCGCTGCACACGATTCTGGGACATCGCCAGGAGAAGATGACGCTGGAAACGTCCCTACAGATTGCGCAAGAAATCGCCGAAGCGCTGGACTATGCGCACGAGCAAGGCGTCGTGCATCGGGACATTAAGCCTGCGAACATTCTTATTACTCCGGAGGGGCATGCCAAGATCGCTGACTTTGGCATCGCCAAGTTGAACCAGGCACAAACCACGCTTCCCGGCGAAGTGCTGGGCAGCCCGGCCTACATGGCGCCGGAACAATTGCGGGGCGATGGAGTTGATCCGCGATCTGATTTGTTCTCCGCGGGCGTGATTTTGTACAACATGCTGACCGGCTTCCGTCCCTTCCAGGGCGATAGCGCTACCACAATTTGCTACAAGGTGGTGAACCGCAAGCCGATTTTCGTGAGCGCGTTTGATGCGTCTTTTCCGCCGGAGATTGACCGGATCGTATCCAAGGCGATTGCCAAAGCTCCTGACGAGCGATTTCAGAGTGGACGAGAAATGGCGGAGGCGATTGCCGAACTTCGCGGCAAACAAGCCGGGAAACTAAATTCAGATTTTCTGCGGGAAGTGATTGAAGAGCACAATTTAATTCCAGTGTTTGGCGAACTTTCGCCGCCGCCGGACGATTCCAGGTATGCGACGAAGCAACCGGCCTCGAAAAATTTATTGCACAAAAAAACATTGTGGGCTGCCGCAGCGGCCTTATTCCTTGTTGTACTCGCCGCGGCGGCAGCATTTGTATGGCGCGGGAAGAACGCTCCGGTGCCCTCCATCATATTTTCCCAGACGATTCCGGCGCCGAATCTAATACCGCCCGCTCCAAGGCGAGC
>JANWKU010000008.1 GCA_025451215.1 Terriglobales bacterium | reverse complement strand
GCTTTCACAGCGGTAGAAATTGGCGAACACCCTGTAGCCTGCGCGCCAAAAAACTTTACCGGCTTTGCTTCCACCAAACCTAGAGTGACCAATTCATCGAATGATTTCTTGATTTTAGTAATCAACGACCCGCCCGCCATGGGGACGACAACATTGTCCGGCAAGCGCCAACCTAGTTGTTCGGCGATTTCGTATCCGTGTGTCTTTGAACCTTCCGCGTAGTAGGGGCGAAGATTCACGTTCACGAATCCCCAGTGATGCTCGTCGGCAATCTGCGAGCACAAACGGTTTACCTGATCGTAGCTTCCAGAGATGCGCACCAGCTTCGCGCCAAAAACCTGCGTACCCAAAATCTTTGCAGCTTCGAGATCCGCGGGAACAAAAATCCAAGCCTTAAATCCATTGCGCGCGGCGTGAGCGGCAACAGCGTTCGCCAAATTTCCCGTGGAAGAGCACGACACAATCTCAAATCCAAATGCTTTTGCCTGCGCCAGAGCAACTGCTACGACACGATCCTTAAAGCTCAGGGTCGGAAGGCAGACGGCGTCATTCTTCAAAAACAAATTCGCCGATTTCGTGCCCAACTGCTTTGCAAGCTGGGGAGCGCTCACCAGCGGCGTAAAACCTACAGGGAGGGAGGGCTGATAATTTTCAGGCAGAGGGAGCAGGTCGGAATAGCGCCACATGCTGGCGGGGCCTTGAGAAATCTTCTCTCGGCTAATGCGAGGGCGGATCGCCTCGTAGTCGTAATAGACTTCGAGCGGCGAAAAACACTCTTCGCAAATGGAGCGGGGCTGGTTTCCCCAACTCTTGTTGCACTCCCGGCAGCGTAATTCGTAATGCGGCATTGGCAAACTCACTTTCCGACTTCATGCCGCTGTAGACGAGCGAGACGCGTTTAAACGCCCCTAAAATACGAAACCTCTTTCCCGGGATGGAAAGAGGAATAATAAAGAGACGAGATGCCGAAAACGTATGCGATCCCGAATCTCATGTTCCCCCACTGTTCCGGGCGAGAGTTGGCACCTGCGATAGAGATATATGATCTCGATCCGGTTGCCGTGGCGTCTTAGGGCTCGTCCCTCAGCCACTCTGCATGAAATCCAAGGTCTACCCCGAAGGGCTAACCCGTCTTCTATGTTACAAACGGACGCTCAGGTTCGTCAAGAAGTTTGGCCAGCCAGGAAGAAATCAAATCTCTACACGAACCAACGTGGTTGCAACTTACTTCACGCAAGAGAAGCTAAGTCTTCTGGTGTGTTGAGATTACGATACAGCAGCCGTTCCGGTTCAGCCAGGACGTATTGGCGCAAATAGCCTTTATCCAATAGTTCTTTCACCAGTGCCTGCAGAGATAATTGCTCCGTAGTGAGGGTGGCGGAAGCTATCCCAGCGATTTCGACAGGATAAATCGCGCACAGCGGCTCGAAAAAATCTCCGTTTCGGGGAATTACTCCAACCCCAAGCGCGGCTAATTTCCAGAGATTCTGCAAATGCTCCGCCGTCATTTGAGGTAAGTCAATGGCCAGGGCGAGCAGATGCGTGGTCCGCAACTGGCGAAGCACGGCGCTTAGCCCGCTCAATGGCCCGTGCGATGGCGGATCATCGAGCACAACTGTAATTTCCGGCGGGCACCACGCAGGAGGAGTGCGGGCGGAGATCAAAATCTGTTCCGGCGCCAATTCGCGCAACGTTTCAAGCTGCCGCGACCACTGCGGTTTTCCGTTGAGAGGAAGCAAAGCTTTGTCCATGCCCATACGGCGGGATTCTCCCCCCGCAAAAAGCACTGCCGTCAAAGTGATGCTGTCTTTTCCCATCGTCCTCAATCGGCAGACATGAGTGCCGCCACAGGTTCCGTGGTAACGCTTGTAGCTTTGGCTTCGCGAAACCGCAGCAGCAGTACGCAGAAAGCGGTGACTGCAACGATATTTCCTAGAATAAAGAACGCGGTTGCGCTGGAAATACTTTCGGATTTGAAGAGCATGGCGGCCAGGACAGCCCCAAAATTGCCGCCCGCGCCAACAATGCCTGAAACGGATCCGATCGCACGCGGTTGAATAAGAGGAACAACTGCGTAGGTCACGCCGCAGGCAACGCACACGAGCACTCCAAAGAGAAAGAATGCGGCGATAGCTGGAATCAGTAGCGTCATCCGTGAGAACAACGCCATCGCCAGCCCTTCTGAAAGAATTGCCGCCCCAAGTAACAGAGAGCGCCCGCGCAAGCCCCATCGGTTACCGGCCCAGTCGCCCATCATGCCGCCGAGCGCCCGCGCAAACAGGTTCATCATGCCGATCAGGCTGGCCAATAGGCCCGCAAGCTTTAGCGTGAGACGAAAGGAGTCTTTGAAGTACAACGCGGCGACGTTGTCCATGGTGATCTCGACTCCGAAACAAGCGCCATATAACAGGAACAGCAGCCAGACGCGATAATCCCCGGCGGCTTCCCAGAAAGCTTGGCCGCCTGACCTCGGCACGAAGGGACGGCCGTCGGGCGTGTCTTCGGTGAAGAAGTAATAGGCAATCCCGGTGAGCAACATCAGGACGCCAGGTATGATCATCGCCAAGCGCCAGCTCATGAACCTGTCCACGCCGAATCCAACGATGGCGCCAAACAACAGCGGCATAAGCCATTGCGTAACTCCGCCGCCAAGGTTTCCCCAGCCTGCGGTCATCGCATTGGCGGTGCCCACGATTCGCGAGGAGAACATGATGGACGTGTGATATTGCGTGATAACAAACGAAGCGCCAATCAGGCCGATGAGTAACCGGAAAAGCAAGAACGAGTAATAGGTGTGGGAAAGGCCGATTCCCGCGACAGGGAAAGCGCCGAATAGCAGCAGCGCCGTGTATGTTCGCCGTGGGCCAAAGCGGTCGCATAGCCAACCCGTAAGGAAGCGCGCGAAAATTGTGATGGCCACCGAAGCGATCACGGTGTTTCCGATTTGTCCCTTTGTCAATTTCAGATCATCCCGCACGACCGCCATGAGCGGCGCGATTCCGAACCAGGCCATGAAGCTCAGGAAGAAAGCGAACCAGGACAGATGAAAGGCCCGCATGGGCGCGCTGATGAAATCCAGCAGGCGAATGCGAGTCGCCTTAGCGTCGCCTGTCAGATTGAATTTGCGAGCAGATTTCCCATCAACTTGTGTGTTCATATCTTCTCCTCCAGACGGCAAACTTTTCACGGGTTCTCTTCATAAGTTGTTCAGCACCAATGGTGTGATTTGTACCGCACACACTTTGAACTCCGGCATGCGGCTGGTCGGATCAAGCGCGGGATTCGTGAGCAGGTTGGCTGCGGATTTTCCACCCCAATGAAAAGGGACGAAGACCGTGTCAGGACGAATCTCGGTGCTAAGCTGTACATTAAATTTCGCCGCGCCGCGTCGGCTTTCCACCAACACTAGCTCGCCATCCGCAACCCCAAGTTGCCGCGCCAACCGCAAGTGCATTTGCAAGCGCGGCTCCGGTTTCCGCGAAAGCGTTGTCGCCATCTTTCGCGTCTGTGCTCCAGAGTTGTAATGTTCGCGATAGCGGCCCGTAGTCAGATAGTACGGGTAGTCGCAATCTGGCAGTTCTCCGGCATCCCTGTGTTGCACCGCATGAAAACGTGCTTTCCCATCGGCATGATGAAATCGTTCCGCGAAAAGCCGGGGTGTACCGCTGTGTTCGGCGGAGGGGCAAGGCCAATACACTCCCTGTTCGCGATCAATGCGGTCATAGCTCATGCCCGCGTAATCAGCGACGCCGCCACTGCTCGCGCGACAAAGCTCATCAAAAACTTCTTCTTCAGAGCCGTAGCGGAAGTACTGTCCCTTGCCGAGGCGTTCTGCCAGAGGGCACAGAATGTCAATGTCACTCAGTACCCCGGCTGGCGGATCAATGGCCTTTCGCCGCCGGATGACGCGCCCTTCCAGGTTCGTCATAGTGCCGTCTTCCTCGGCCCATTGCGTGACGGGAAGAAAGAAGTCCGCATGCTGGGCCGTTTCATTCATGAAGGAATCGCAGACCACAAGTAAATCCAACTCGCGCAGGCGCGAATGGATGTGGGTTAAGCCGGGCGAGGCTACTGACAAATTGGAACCGAAAACCAGCAGTGCGCGAATGCCGCCTTGCGGGCCGAGCGCATCGCAGAGCTCATAGGCGCTCTTGCCTTTTCCAGGAAGCGCATTTGCATCCACGCCCCAAACTTTTGCCACTGCTTCTCTGTGTTCCGGCACATCTATGCGCCGATAACCAGGAAGCTGGTCAGCCTTCTGGCCATGCTCGCGTCCGCCTTGGCCGTTGCCTTGCCCGGTAAGACAGCCGTACCCGCTGTATGGAAGTCCCACCTTACCCAGAGCGAGCATGAGATTGATGAATGACAGCACCGTGTCGGTTCCTTTGGACTGCTGCTCAGGGCCGCGTCCCGAGAGCACCATGCTGCTGGCGGATTTCGCGAGCATCCGGACCGCTTCACGAATGTGCCTTTCGGAAACGCCGCTCAATTTTTCGACGCGCGCCGGAGGGTAATCCAGCGCGACGCGTCGCAGCTCATCGAACCCATTGGTGCGGGCGGCGATGTAGTTACAATCAATAAGATTTTCCTCGAGCGCCGCATACAACATGCCGTTGGCCAAGGCCAGATCTGTTCCGGGAGTAAGTTGCAGATGCAACTGAGCGGCCTGCGCGGTCTCGGTCCGTCGCGGATCTACCACGATCAGCTTGCCGCCGTTCGCCCGCTGTTTTTCGAACCATTGCATGATTGGGGGAAGCGTGTCGGCGCTGTTCGCTCCCCAAAGCACAACCGTTTGGCACTGCGCGATGTCGCTGACCGGAAATGGCAACCCGCGGTCAATTCCAAACGCTTTATTCTGGCCAGCGGCAGCGGACGACATGCAGTAGCGGCCGTTGTAGTCAATGTTCGCGCTGCCCACTGCGACCCGCATGAACTTGCCCAGCAGATAGGTCTTTTCATTGGTGAGTGCGCCGCTGCCAAAAGCAGCGATGGAATCAGATCCATGTTCCGCCTGAAGAGCGAGCATGCGCGTAGCGATCTCGTCCAGAGCCTCGCCCCAGGAAACCGATGCGAAGTCTCCCTGCGCGTTTCGCTTCAGCGGAGCAGTCACGCGCTCTTCGCTGCTGAGCAGTTCCGCGGCCGAGAAGCCCTTGATGCACATTCGCCCTTGGTTTACGGGAAAATCCGGGTCCGGCGAAATATTCACAAGATTTGCGGGCTTTACATCCATGACAATTCCACATTGAAAGGCGCAGAAAGGGCAGTGCGTGCGGACCTCAGCGGCCCTCGCATCGTGAGCTTCGCAGGCAGATGTCGTTGATGTCATAACCTGAACACTCTTACGCCTATACCTTGACCCATTAATCCTAAGACGCGCGGCGAACGCGTTCTATTCCAGCTATTCCGTTGCATTAAATTTGCGGTTGGACACGACCCAGTATCCGAAGAACAATCGAGAGAACGTCTTGGTTGGACCTCAACTCAGAGGCAGCCTTGCACATGTAAGTTTTAGCGAGCAGCCGAAAGCCGGGGAAATCAAAAAAATCTCTGCCGCCGATAAGCTCAAATCGAGCAGCCTATATGCTTGACAATACGATTCTTCTGCCGGATGCCACATATGCATGCCGCGATTTTTCTATGGGGGACATCTTTTCTTTGAATCTGGCTTTAGGCTCTTTTCTGCAATACTTTCACTTCTTCCAGAATGCAAAATCCGGGCATTTTGCTACCACAATGAAACTTCGCATCCGAGGTAATTCGCTCCGGCTCCGCCTCACTCAGGGAGAAGTCTCCAGGCTGATGGCGGACGGCCGGATCAGCGAGTCGGTACACTTCTCGCCGGTCCTGACAGGTGAGGCGCTCACCTATTCGCTGGAAACATGCGACAACGTCACAACCGTTTCCGCGAGCTACCGCAAAGGGGAAGTCCTGATTATTTTGCCGGCGCGGAAAGCCGCAGAATGGGCCAATAGCGGCCAGGTTGGGATCGAGCAAACACAACCCATACTTGAAGGCACGGATCTCCAAATCGTCGTCGAAAAGGATTTCCGTTGTCTGCAACCAAGAACGGAAGAGGATGAAAGCGACAACTTCCCCAATCCAGAGGTCTGTCACAGCAAGTCTTCCTGAAGGAGCCGGCAAATCCTTCTAAACAATGTGGGCAAGAAAAGGGGCGCTTTGGTGCGGGGTGCTGCCTTTTTCGCCTTTCAGAGTGGTTAGAGCAAGGAAGGTGGATTTCGACGGTGTACCCCCGCCGAAATACGGCAAATTCCGCCCAATAGCAGAATGGGGTCTTGATCGTCTACGCAAGCTGGGTGAACCCCGAAGGGGATCTTTGCCAGTTTCCGCAAAGAGTGAAATGAATCAACATAGACTACTGTTCCCGATCTCCTAAGTGGATAACGTAAAGCCCTTAGGCTATCGAAGCACCTTAACAAGGCTGCGCTGCGCTCATAGATTGTGCCAAAAGAAGCTTTTCCAGCGCATGCCTCATTCAATTTATAAATCCGGGTGGGCGAGAACGACGCGGATCCTCGGGAGGAAGTTGATAAGGTTCCAACAAGGCGGTAAATTTCTCCAGCATAGAACGCAAAGTGGGGATATCCGGCGATCCGCCGCGCAGGAGTTCCACTTGTCTGGTCGGTAAATCGTGCATTGGGATCAATTGGGCCGCTTCCAGAAGATTGGCCGATATCTCCGCCAAGTCCAGACCGGCGTTCCAGTCTGCATTAGGATCACTTAGCCATTTTTTATTCTTCGCGACTGCTTCTGTGACGTGGTTTTCGCGGTCGGGAACCTCTTCCACAACATTTTTCCCGCGATTGCGAAAGAAGCCAAGAATAGCGGCTGGAATCGCGGGATCGCGCACGGTGCCGTCCGGATAAAAAACGCCATGTACTGTTCCCCAATGGTGGGTAATCATTAACTCCCAGATGTACCAGCCAACGTGGGCTTGCATGTACTCCTGCAGCGTAATGTCATAGGGATTTGCGCGAGCAATACATCCGATTTCGGTGTTAATCAAAGGCTTTCCCACCTTAGCTGCGTAGGCTTTTGCCGTTTCGATGTTGGCGCGAATCTTTGCACGAGTAGGACTGTAATCGTGGAACGAGAGCACATCCACGGCGTCGCCCATTTCGATCATGTTTTCCGCAAAAGTTGCGCCAATGGTGACCGGCGTCACCGGATCGAGTTCATGAAACATATGGGCCATATAAACGGCATGTTCCATGTGCAACCGATTTTCAGGTGTGGGAGGCAGCTTACAACATTCAGGTTCGTTTTCAACGTCCCAGATTTCCAGGCCGGGCTCTTTCCCGATGGTCGCTATAAGGTCAGCGACAAACTCCCGCGAGTTAGGCCATGCCGGTTTGTCCTTCCATTCTCCGAACTTGTACTGGATTGTGGGCATGACACCGATGCCCCGTGCATGGGCGGCACGCACGAAGTGGAGAAGATTTTTGTGCAATCCTTCCTTATCTCGTTCCCAAGCCGCATACGGTACGAAGATCCGAACCTGATTCAGTTGAAGCCTCTTTGCGTAATCCAGATCACGTTCGGTAATTGCAGGGTCGTATTGCAACCAGTGTTCAACGTGTCCAATCGTTTCGGCAGACTGATAATTGAATCCTCGGACATTAGTCAGATCTTTCGGGATTCGACGCTGTGCGGCCACAGGCAGAATGAGAACGGCGATAAGTAATCCAATTACGCAAAACGAAGTTCGCATAAATTCTCCGGCAAAGTTGTAAGACGTGGGCGAGGCTAATGTATCCAACCAAAAAGCCGAACAGCGTTCCGAAACCATGAAGGGATTGAGTTCCTAGAGAACCTTCAGAATAACGACGGTCATGTCGTCATGTTGTTTGGCTCCGGCAACGAATTTATCGGCGCCGAGAAAAATCTGCTGCATCAACTGATTTGCATCCATGCCGTCGCATTGCTGGACCGCTGCAATCATGCGCTCTTCGCCCCATTCTTCGTCTGCCGAGTTCATCGCTTCACTGATGCCATCGGTAAAAGCAACAAGGGTGTCTCCGGGCTGCAATGAAACTGAACCTTGTTCGTAGGCGAAACTTTCCAGAAGCCCCACGACGGTGCCGCCGACTTCGAGTCTTGTAACTTTTGCATTTTGATCGGAGCAGTGAAAAATCATTGGCGGATTGTGTCCCGCATTCACATAATCGAATTTGCGCGTCGCTGGATCGTATTGTCCGTAGAAGAACGTCGCATAACGATTTGCTGAGGACGCTTCATATACCAGGCGATTGATGTTGCTGATGGCTACAGCTAAATTCTCCGGTCCGCGAGTGGCCTCGCCACGCAAAGAAGCCTGCAGACTGGCCATCATTAAAGCGGCGGCGATGCCCTTGCCTGAAACATCGCCAATCGCGACGCCTAAATGGCCCTGCGGGAGGGCGAGAAAGTCGTAATAGTCGCCGCCAACACCGAGCGCCGGACGGCAATGCCCGACATAGTCGAGGCCTGCAATTGGAGGAAGTGTCTGCGGAAATAAACGTTCCTGAACCTCCCGGGCAATTTCAACTTCGCGATTCAGGCGCTCGCGCTGCGCGACCTCTTCCGCGACGGTCCGCATTAAGTCGGCATTTTCCAATGCCAAACCGGTTTGCGCGGCCAGGGACTTCAGCAGGCGGACATCGGTTCCGGTATAAGGTTCTTCAGAACGCTTTGCTCCAAGAGAGATAAAACCCAACAACTTGTCACGGACGGCGAGCGGCAATAAAAGTTCGGACTCAAGCCGGGAGAGATCATTGCGCTCTTTTTCGCTGACATCGGATTCGCGATATATCCAGGAATCGCGGTCCTTGGGATAAACCATGGCCGGAGCTTTTTCCCGCTGCAAGACCTTTACGGTCCCGGTAGTACGCGCAAACTCAACGCTGGAAACATCTCCTTCGCCAAGAGCATAGGCGGGCCGGTAAATCTCATTGCCCAGCAAGACAGCGATCCGCGGAACATGCAGCGTTTCCGCAATCCGCGAAGCCACGGTTTGCAACAGAGTCTTAGGCTCAACCATGGAGCGGACTTGCTCGCTAAGTTCCGTCAGCACTTGCTCGGCGTTGTACGCCTCGCGAAAAAACCGCTTGTCAATTCGCACGCGGAGGCCGTGCGAAAGTTTGCCAATGCTCGCCATGATTGCAATGCCGATGAGCATGGCGGCGATCTTCAACGTCCGGCTGTGGCCGGGATTACCCAAAAATCCAACCGCCGCGATAATAAGCACAATTACCGCGATCATCTGGATAACCCGCACGCCCGAGGTGGCAAAGGTGTACTGCAGGCCTTGCCGCAAGACCACGCGAACATCCATGGCTTTCTGCACCACAATCACGTACGCAAGAGTGAGCGGAAAAACGATGAGAAGAGAAAACCCAATCAGGACGGCCCATTCAGGGACTACGCGGTCCATGTTCTTCTGCCCCAGGAATGCGGCGTAGCTGGCAATCACAAGTCCCGGCGTCCAGGCGATGGTTGCGCCCCAGTATAAAATCCGCAGTCTTCGTTTCGCATCAACAGAACGGCTCATGCTGTATTTCATAAAGATTGCGGCAAAAAAAGTACTGACCAGCACGAAGGGAGCCACGCTGCCGAATGTTCCGGAAAGATGGCGGTCCAGTGGCGCAACGGCCTGATAGTGATCCAGGTCACCTATTGAAATGGCAATCACACAAGCCACAAAAACCGCGTAGGGGAGAACCAGGACCCACTGCATGATTCTCCAAAGTTTGTCCCATATGCGTTCCGGGGGAAATGGTTCGGGAAAGTAGCGGCCGAAAAAGAACATGGAGATGGTAAACATGTACCCGAACCCAGAGTGATACAGCATCGCAGCATCCCGCCAACCCGCGGGCCAGCCTTGAACGCGGTAATTCTCGAACAATTGCGGGATAGACATCATGAGCAAGAGCAGAAGCCACGCCAAAAAATCGTGCGGCCGCACCATTACCACCCAAAAACCCAATAACAAACACAATGCAGGAAGGACGAATTCCAGAAGGGCGATTGAAACTTCGTCCAGAATGCTTGTTTGCGCGAGTTTCACCGGCAGGGCAACCGTGCGTGCTGTTCCTGACGATTCAACCGTCAGCACGATTGGAAGGCCGATGCGGGCATGGTTGTAGGCCGAATACAGCGTGGCTTCTCCCCGGTAGGGAACTCCGTTCACTGCCAGCAACCGGTCGCCAGTCCGCAAGCCGATGTTCCGGGTCGAATTTTTAACATCAATCTCGTTGCTAGCCATTCTCATGGCGACAGTTTGAAAATCAAAATGGTTAAGGCGCAAGAGGGTCCGCCAATAAGCGCCTTCGTACACGACAGTAATAACGAGCAGGAATGCCAGGATGAGATAACGGAGAATGGGTCGGCGCGAGGGCACAAATGCTCTAGGATTCACGTTCAATTCAGAAATGGCGTAAATTCTAACAAATGAAGCAGCACTTGTGTGCTTTAGAGAATTTTGTGATAAAGGCGTGAAAAAATATTATCGTGCTGCGGTATGGCGATAACTGTACCAATTATTGGAAGCCTAAGCGTGGCGTTGATTTGGCGAGTTCCAAAGTATGGCAATATCACATCTTTATGAAAGTTCATGAATCCTGCAGACGTAGCGGTCAACTTATATTGGCCAGCAGGCAGGCCCGACAATCTGACATTGCCTTGCGCATCAGTCTGGCCTGAAACTTCTTGTTGCGTTTTTAAGTTTTCCAGCAAAACCAGAGCATTCGGCGATGCCTCCCCCATTTGATCAGTCACCCGCACTACAATTGAAGACCTGCCTTTGTGCATTTGAACTGCTGCTGGGGGATTTTGATTTTGCGTTTGCGCAAAGGCAACGCCAACGCTCATAGCAGCTGATAGCGCCGCGCCTGCTATGCGCGAGACTTTTCGTACCTGCGCGCGAAATCCCACAGGACAATTCTGGGTGAGTACGGTTCCATCCGCACGATGATAAATGCGCGCGCACAGGCGACCCTCACGGTTTGCAATGAGCCGCTCCACTTCCAGGTCGCTCATCGCTGCGAAGTTATACACATCCAGATTGCACTGCGCGCAGTGGCGGACGCGATCATCTCCTTGCATATGATTCCAGTCTGCCGAACACGGTGACGCAATGCGGACTTCCATGTTCATATGGCGCAAGGGTACGCTCTCGGAAGGTGCGTATTCAAGCACATAAACAGTACATTTCGGAGAGGACTTTTTGTGTTGCTCTTAATTTCTACCTAGCGTATTATCTAACTAACCGGTTAATTAAATGCGACCTCATACTGCTCATCGTCTCGGTTCCCGGGGAAAGCCGGAAGAAAGCCGCGCCGCCATCTTGCAGGCAGCGGCACGGGAGTTTGCCCGCGAAGGCATTGCTGGCGCACGCACCGACTCCATTGCCCGCAGCGCGCATGTGAACAAGGCATTGCTGTATTACTACTTTAAAGATAAAGAGTCGCTCTACCGCGAGGTCCTCGACCATGTATTCAGTGGTCTTGCGGAAACAATCAACGCAGCATTCGAAAGCAGTTTGCCGCCTCGCGAAAAAATTCTCGCCTATGTGGGAGCGCACTTCGATTACATCGCGAACCACGCGCTTTATCCGCGCCTTGTTCATGCGGAATTGACGCGCGCCCGCGCTGGCAATACAGCCCAGTTTGAGCGGATTGTGCAGCAATATTTTCGCCCTCTATTTGGAAAGATTGCAGACGTTCTAAAACAGGGACAAGCCTCCGGCGATTTTCGCCCAGTGGACGTTATGCAGTTCATTCCTTCCATGATTTCCGTAATTGTTTTCTACTTTAATACCGTGCCGGTCATTAAGTTGATGACCGCTGAAGACCCACTCACTCCGGAGAAGCTGGCCGAACGCCGCGCCGCAGTGCTGGATTTCATTTCCGCGGCGCTTTTCAGGTCACCCCTCAGTTCCCATGTCAGTCCGTCCATCAGTTCGCCCGGAGTTCGCAAAGGAGAACGCAAGTGAATGCCCGCAACCGAGTTTTCATAATTCTAGGCGTCATTATCGTGATTTCCGCCGTCTATTATTTCGTTTCCACGCCGCGCTCAAAAGACGTCGTGCTGATTGGCACGGTGGACGCGAACCAGGTCATCGTCAGTCCGCAGATCGAAGGCCGCTTGGCGAAACTGCTGGTGGATGAAGGTACGCAGGTCAAGCAAGGGGACCTGATCGCCGTTCTTGATCCTTCAGAGCTCGAGGCTGAAGCGCATGCCGCTGCCGCGACGATTGATAGTCTCCGCTCGCAAGTTGCCGCTTCGATGGCCACCAGCCAGGCGACGAGCGGCTCAACCACCAGCAGCGTGGCGGGGTCGGAAGCGAAATTAGCCTCTTCGCGAGCGCAACTGCTACAGGCAGAAGCGATGCTGCAACAGGTCGAAAGCGACAGCCGCCGCACCATCGAGCTCGCGAAATCCGGAGTGGCTTCCGACCAGCAAAAAGTGCAGGCAGAAACCAACCTGCAGGCACAGCAAGCCACAGTCGAGGCCCTGAAGCAACAAGTTTCCGCGTCCCAGGCCGATCTGAACACTGCGCTGGCGAATACTCATCAGGCCCATGCCGCGCAAAGCACCGTCGCCTCCACGCGGGCGCAACTTGCCAATACGGAAGCCGCGCTCAAAGAAGCCGAAGTCCGGCTTGGATACACCAAGATCTACGCGCCCGTCACGGGTACCGTTTCTGTTAGGGCAGCGCGTGAGGGTGAAGTACTGAACGCCGGGCAGCCGATTGTCACGGTCGTGGATTTCAGCGACACCTGGGTGCGGGCTGCAATTCCGGAGACGGAATCCGACCACATCGGCATGGGAGATACTTTGCGCGTGCGCCTCCCCGGCGGCACGGAAACTTCCGGCAAAGTATTTTTCAAATCGCCAGAAGCTGATTTCGCCACGCAGCGCGACGTAAGCCGTCGCAAGCGTGATATCCGCACCATCGTCTTGAAAGTCCGGCTCGCGAATCCCAAAGGAGATTATGTTCCCGGAATGACTGCGGACGTACTTGTAACGCCCGAACAGCTCGCGGGTACGGCCCCAACCCAGAAAGTTTCTCAAGAGCAACAACCATGATTACCGATTCCAAATCCGGCAACGGCGCGCAAATCTCCTCTGGAGAAAACGTCGCAGCACGTCCTAACGCTATTGCCGTGGACCACATCGTCAAAAAATATGGGGATTTTACCGCCGTCGATGATGTGTCATTCCACGTAAAAGAAGGTGAAATCTTTGGGTTGCTCGGCCCGAACGGGGCGGGCAAATCCACGCTCATCCGCATGATGACGACGCTCATCCCAATTACCGCAGGCACGGCGCATATTGCCGGCCACGATGTCAGTAAAGAACCGGATGCGGCGCGCAGGGCCATTGGCGTGATACCGCAGGCGCTCACCAGCGATCTCGATCTTACCGTCCAGGAGAACATGAACATTTACGCCAAGCTCTACGACGTGCCGACGAGCAAGCGCATCGCGGCTGTCGCTGAATTACTGGAGCTTGTGGATTTGACCAAATGGAAAGACGCGCAGACCAAGACGCTGTCGGGCGGCATGCGGCGCCGGCTGGAAATTGCTCGAGGGCTCGTTCATAGTCCGCGGATATTTTTTCTCGATGAACCCACTACCGGACTGGATCCCGTTTCCCGAGTCGCTGTATGGGAGATGCTGATGAATATCAAGGCCAGCCGTAATCTGACAATTCTGATCACCACCCATTACATGGATGAAGCCGACCGGCTCTGTGACCGCATCGCAATTGTGGATCATGGCAAGCTAGTCGCACTGGACACGCCTCCTGCGTTGAAAGCCAGCGTGCCCGGTTCCAACGTTATTGAAGCGCAGTTTTTAAATGCCTCCGCTGACTGGGAAGAGCGGTTGCATAGCCTGATCAACGTGACTTCGGTTCAGCATGAAGGCGCGGGGATGTATCGCATTCTCACCGGTGATGGTTCTCGCACAACTACAGAACTGGTTGAAATGGCGGTCAAGTCAGGGGTGTCCGTAAAGTCGCTTTCCGTGCAGAATACAAGCCTTGATGACGTATTCGTGCACTACACCGGAAGGCAGTTGCGCGATGAGCTCGTAAAAGCCATGGGCTATGTCATGCCGCCGAGGCCAGGAGTGCAGCCATGAACCGTATAGCCGCCATTATCGAGCGCGAAATGCGGAAATTTTTCCGTTCACCCGCATTAATGATTGTTTCTCTCATCTTTCCGCTGGTCCAACTGGTGGTGCTGGGCAACGCCTTCGGAGGGAAAATTCGTGACACGCGTCTGGGCGTGGTGGATGAAGACGGCGGGCCGCAGGCAGTCAAAATCCACGAAGCCTTCGATTCAGTGCGCGCCAACATGAAGACGTTCCTGCCCGTATACATCAACAATGAGCAGCAGGCGATGCAGGAGGTGCGCAATGGAAAACTCGATGGCGCCGTTATTATTCCTCCGCAATATTCGCGGCGGGTTTACGAAAAAGAACAGCCTCGCATTGCCTTGCTCGTGGACAATACTGACTCGTTCATCAGCAGCACGTTGGAAGATGAACTGAACCAGATCACTAATACGCTGAACGATCCCACCGTCCAGCCGCGCATTCTGCAACAAACCGCGCTCGAGATCGTTGAGCTCTATCCGTATATCGAGTACATGAAGTATCTTCTGCCCGGCTCCATCACGCTCGCCATTTTTATGTCAGTCATGATCGGCGGCGGCATGTTGTACATAGATGACAAAGCGCGCGGAGTTCACGAAGGATATTTAGTTACCCCGATTACCAAAACCCAACTGGTGTTGGGACTGAACAGCTCCAGCGTGATCAAAGCATTTATGACCGGCATGATTATTACTTTTATCGGCTGTCTGCTGTCCGGAGTTGGTTCGATCTTCGATTTCCGCACCGCCCTCGGCCTGGTTCTGATCGTTGCGCTTACCGCCGCCGCGCTCAATACGATGATGTTTCTGATCGTGGTGCGCGTGGACGATCCGCTGGTGCCCCGCGCTATCTTCGGCATTTTGAACACGCTTTTATTTTTCCCCAGCGGCGCGGTCTATCCCATCCAAGCTTTTCCCTGGTGGCTACGCTGGATCGCCAGTGTGGACCCCTTCACCTTCGCCGTACACGGCTTCAAGTCCCTTCTGCTGAAGGAAGCGGGCTTTAGCGCGATCGTTCCCGACATTATTTATCTTTCGTTGTTTGCAATTATTGCTTTGAGCTTGGCGACGCCTTTGTTTAAGCGAACTCTGTAGGGCTGGCAAAGTCACTGTCGTCACTTCAACGGATGTCGCTCCGTGACCTCGGCAGTGCAATATTCATTTTTCGGGAACTTTTTCTTCCGGCCTGCAATCCATTATGCTTAGTAAGTCATGACACTGCTCGACGCCAAACAATACGATCCCACGCGCGGTCGCCGCATGCGCAATCGCGTCATCGCGGCAATCATCGTCGTCCTCATCCTGGCATGGACGGCCTACCACCTCCGCGACTATCGTGAGCGGCGGCACGTAGCGCAGTTTTTTTCCGCCCTTCAGCAAAAAAACTTTGAAGCTGCTTACGGCATCTGGTTCAATGACCCCGACTGGCAGAAACATCCCGATAAATTCAAGGACTACACGTACAGTGATTTCAACCGCGACTGGGGACTGGGCGGGGAGTGGGGCATCATCAACAATTATTCCGTGGACTGCTCGTTAAGCCAGGGCAATGGCGTCATTGTGCAGGCGACAGTAAACCACCGCCTGGAACCGGCGAATGTTTGGGTGGACAAGAATGACCATACGCTCTCATTTTCGCCAACTGAAATTCAGTGTGGAAACTGGTGGGGCTGGTTAGTCGAGTAAACAAACGAGAAGGCTTGGGGGAAACTCAAGAACACTATGCTAAACGTTACGCCCTTTCTGATCTTCGAAGGCAATTGCGCCGAAGCCATGGCATTTTATCAATCGTGTCTGGGGGGTGAGTTGACAGTCACGAAAGTCGGCGATACGCCGATGAAGCACGGAATGCCGGCCGAAAAACACAACAGAATCGCGCACGCGCGCCTTACAAGCGGTGCCATCGCGTTTTCAGCTACCGACTGGCTGCATCCCACGCGTACGCCCAAACAGGGCAACACAGTCGCCATGTATATCAATGGTGGCACACACGACGAACTGAGAAAGGTCTTCGACAAGCTTTCTGAAGGCGCACCCAAAGAACTGTTGGATGACTTGCGAGACATGCCATTCGGCAGCTACGGGCATCTTGCCGACAAGTTTGGGGTGCATTGGTTCTTTCAAGGAGAGGCGCGGAAGCCGTAGC
>JANWKU010000007.1 GCA_025451215.1 Terriglobales bacterium | reverse complement strand
CCCGGACGCCGGCGGTACTTAAACGCAAACACGAAGATGGCGATGAAGATCGCCAGCGTCATGAATACCGATAACGCCACCAGAAAAAGGTAAAGCGCATCAACCGTCCCGGCTTGGGCGGAAGCGGCAGGCGGCCAAAATGGAAGGTTCTGAAACATAAGTTTATTTGCTAAATCCGTTCATACGTTCCGGCGCTTCTTATACGTTCCGGCTCTTCGGCCTTGACTCCAGGCGGAACATCACCAGAATAAAACCACCCAACACTAAAACCGTGAAGCCCCCCGCGATCTGCAACACCCGGCCAATCAGGGCGCTGTATCTTCCAGCGTCGGGATCGTAGTGGTAGCAGTAGAGCAAAACCTGATCCACGACAGTGCCAATCTTGTTATGCGAGGCTTGAATCAATCCCAGCCGCAAATCTTTCGGCGGAAAATCTATTCCGTAGTAGTACTGCGTCAGCTTGCCACCCGGCGTAAGTACCATGATGGCCGTGGCGTGAGCGAATTGATCGGTCTTCTGGTTGTACTCGTATTCAAATCCCACGGCCTTGGTGAGCGCGTCAATGGACGCCTGGGGGCCGGTGAGAAAGTGCCAACCGCCCGCCGCGTTAGGACGTTTGTAGCGCGCCATGATTTCAGCCTTCTTGGCTGCGGCGATCGCCGGAGTGTCAGTCGGATCAAAGCTCACCGTTATTACGTCAAACTGTTTTCCCGGATCGAAATCCACCACTCGCAGCGCGCTTTCCAGACCTTCAAGCAACTGCCCGCACAGCATGGGGCAGCGGTAGTACACCAGGCTCAAGATCACCGGCCGCTTGCCGAAGTAATCGCCGAGTTGCACGCTCTTCCCGGTTTCGTCCTTAAAAGCCAAGTTCAGCGGGACCTGTTCATCCAAATGCTGCTCAATCCCCACATGCTTGAGTCCCGGAGGACGCATGTTAGCGGGCGGCGCGGCCGGGGCCTCAAGTACTCCCTGGCCCATGGCCGGAAGCGAGAACGCCAATGCCACCGCGATGAGGATGATTTTCTTCATAAAATCAACAGACTGCGAATTGCCGGACTGCTTCGTACTGCGCACTGCATTACTCCTATTGCTTCCCCGGCGTCTGCACCTGCACGCCGGTCTTTTCGAGGCCGGTCGAGCCGCCGCTCTGGTCGGCGCGTTCCGCTGCCTCTTTCACCATGTTCACAATGGCGGTCGGAACCTCGCCTGTTTTCGGCGTGGTATTCAGTCCCCGCTGCGCCACTAACTTCATTGCCTGCTCAATCGGAATGTGCATCACACCGGTTTTTTCGTCTATCCAGCCATAGCTGTTCAGGTGTTTTTCCTCGGCTTCGCGAAAAGGAAAAATCTCGGTGCGCTCATCGGTTTCCAGCCGAGGCTCGGGAAACTGATTGATATCGGACGGCGTCACCAAATGCGGATCGGGGGAAGTTCGCGCCATCGGCGCGGCCTTCTCATGCGCAACATAGTAGCGGTCCGCGAAATTGAAAAGCCCGGTCACGGTGAAGTGCACCAGCAAAGCGAACAGTCCCAACCCAACCAGAAATGCCACCACGCTTCGCGTGGTCATGTCACGACGTTCGGAGCCGACGTCCTTGTTGCGCAGCTCGTGGTCGTGATTCGGCATGTTCGAGTTAGGCATGTTCGGCTTACTCATGGACCGACTCCAAAAGCGTTTGCGTATGGTGTGCGTACAGCGGAAGCAGCGGCGCTTGCCGCAGGTTCCTGAAGTACATCCAAACCCACAGGCCGCCCAACGCGATGGGCAGCAAAATGTCAGGCAGGGTCACGAAGAACGATTGCCTAAAGTTGCCCTCAACGCTCCAGAACAGATCTTCGTATCGGGCGATGATCAGCCAGATGGCCACCTTCACCAGCCTTCTGGGATTTCTCTTCAGCGGGCGGGACAGCAACAGAGCGAATGGCACCGCGAAATGGAAGAGGACGAGAAACAGTCCTACATACTCCCATCCATGATAAAGACGCCGCGTAAACCAGGTGATTTCGCTCGGCAGGTTTCCAGCCCACGTGATGAGGAGTTGCGAGAAGCTGAAGTAGGCCCACAGCATGATGAAGGTGAGCATCAGCTTGCCGTGATCGTGAATCTCCTTAGGCTTGAGCACCTTCGAAAAAGGTTCGTACTTAATCAGGATGGTTTCGACGATGACGATGAACGAAATGGCGGCCAGGCACTGCCCGACGATGAAAATGAAGCCGTAGATAGTGGAGATCCAGGGCGCGCTCAGCGACATGACCCAGTCAATGACGGCGAATGTCACGGTGAACGCGTACAGGATGAGACCCGGCCCGGAGATGACGCGGAAGCGCGGGCTGAGATTGCGAACGGGCGGCTTGTCCTGCGTGGCCGACAAGCTGAGCAACAGCCAGGAGAGACCGATCCAGATCACGAAATAAATGACGGCGCGAAAAATGAAACCGCTTTGCGTCAGATAGGAATGAGTCAGGTCAACGAGGTGTTTGTTGGAAGCGACATTGGCGGGATTCAGCCAGAAATAAATGTGCTTCATTCCCGCGGCGATGGGGATGAACAGTACCGCCATGAACCAGATGGTGCGCACGCCAGCCTCAAGCGGCCGCCGCACAACCGTTCCCCACACACCGCCCGTGAGGTGGTAGATCATGAGGAAAACCATGCAGCCGAGCGATATACCCAGCCAGGCCATGAAAGCGATGAGATATGCGTGAAAAAACTTGTCCGGCTCGGTAAAAGCAAGAATCAGGGAAGCCAGCCCGACGACGACCCCAATCGTGAGAGCGCGGCGTTCGATCGGGCGCACACCCATGGGCGCTTCCAGGTTTAGATGGTTCGCCGGGGTCATTTCGAGTCTTCTCCTGTTTTGTTCTGGCTGGGTGGCGCAGGCAGCGGCAAGGTTGCGCCGGAGCCTGGGTCACCACGGAATTCGGGAGCGGCCGAGGGCACTTTCTGCCCCGCAGGAACGTCGGCTTGTGTGGCATTCTGGCTCAACTGCAGGGCGCGGATGTAAGCCACAATGTCCCAGCGATCGCGCGGCGGCACCTGCTCGGCATAGTCCGGCATGGCGCCGAATCCGTTAGTGATCACGCCAAAGAAATATCCGAGCGGCGCATTGCGCAGACGGTCCGTATGGTACGAGGGCGGACTCTGAAATCCACGCTGCACCACCGCACCCTTGCCGTCTCCATTCCGCGAGTGGCACGGAGTGCAGTAAATATCGAAGCGCTGCTGTCCGCGCTCCAGCACATCCTGCGTCACCGGAAAGGGCATGTAATCTCCCGGCTTGTTGCCTACCATGCCGGTATAGAAATATGTGTCTTCATGCAACTGGCCGCGGGCCACCGTGCCTTCAACAGGCTGGCGCGCCGAGCGCATGTCAGGATAAAAGTCACTCTGAGCCAGCGGCTTGTAGCGCGGCTGGTCGTGCATGTCCTGGCGGCAGCCGACAAACGCGAAAATCGCGAGCAGCAGCAAGGGAGAAAATTTACGAAGGTTCGGCATTGGTTATGTCGGGACCTCCGAAATGGAATGCGGATGCAGGGTCTGCAAAAATTCGCGGGTCTCAATCAGATCGTATTTCGCGTCAGAGGCAAAGATCGCGATAAAGAAGCGGTCGCGCGTGGCAAGAGCGAAGCGCTCCACATTGAACAATGGATGGTAGGGCTGGGGCAATCCATTCATCACCAGCATGCCGAAAACCGCCGAGAGGCCGCCAAACAGAATCGTCATCTCAAAAGTCACGATAATGAACGCGGGCCAGGAGTGGAACGGCCTTCCACCAATGTTGACGGGATAGCTGATGGTATTGATCCACCATTGCAGCAGATAAGCGCCGGTGCCGCCCAGCAGTCCGCCCAGCAAACACACCGGAGCGACGCCATTTTTGTGGAAGCCAATCGCCTCCCAGAGTTCCTCGATAGGAAAGGGCGAATAAGCGTCAATCTTGCGGTACCCGGCGGCATAGGTGCGTTGTGCGGCTTCCACTACCGCCTCCGCTTCGGGCAACAACGTACGGAGTTCAAAGATGGAGATCGAGGGCAACAGGCGCATGAACAGGAACATGCAAGCCGTAAAGAAACCGAGGGTGCCAATGAAAATGGCCCAGTCAATCTGCGTCGGGTAATACATGCCGAAGGACGAGTTCAGGAAGTCGCGGTGCAAGCTGACCACGACAATGACGAACCGCTCCAGCCACATGCCGATCAGGATGTCCATGGAGATCATGAACAGCCAGAAATTATTGAGCCGTACCCTGCGGAACCACAGAACCTGCGGAATAAGGAGATTGCAAGTCAGCAGCGCGAGGTACCAAAACGCGTAGGGCCCGTGCAGACGATTGAAGCGCACAAAACCTTCGTACACGTCGCCGCCATACCAGTTCATGAAAGCTTCGAAGGCGTAGCCGTAAGCGACGATCCAGCCAGTGGCCAGCATGACCATGGCGGAGTTTTCAATGTGACGGGCGGTAATGAAATCTTCCAGGTGATAGAACTTGCGGATCGGAATCGCCAGCACCAGCACCATGGCGAATCCGGAATAGATGGCGCCCGCCACGAAATACGGCGGGAAGATGGTGGTGTGCCAGCCCGGAACGATGCCGATGGCGAAATCAAAGCTGACCACGGTATGCACGGAGAGCACCAGCGGCGTGGCTAATCCTGCAAGCAGAAGGTAAGCGGTCTCGTAACGGCTCCAGTGGCGGGCGGAATTTCTCCAGCCAAGGGCCAGCATGCCGTACACGTACTTGATCCACTTCTTGTCGGTGATCTCGCGCAGGGTGGCGAAATCGGGAATCATGCCGACATACCAGAAGACCAGCGAAATTGTGCCGTAAGTCGAAACCGCAAAGACGTCCCACACCAGCGGACTGCGGAAGTTGGGCCAGTAACCCATCGTGTTGGGATACGGGAAGAGCCAATAAAACACCCACGGGCGGCCCAAGTGGAAGATGGGGAACATGCCGGCGCAAGCGACGGCAAACAGCGTCATGGCCTCGGCAAAACGGTTGATGGAATTTCGCCACGACTGGCGCAGCAAAAGGAGGATGGCGGAGATCAGCGTTCCGGCGTGTCCGATTCCGATCCACCAGACAAAGTTGACAATGGCGAATCCCCAGCCGATGGGGATGTTCACGCCCCACACGCCGACGCCCTTAAAGAAGAGGAGCGTGATGCCGTACAGCATCCATTGCAGGATGACGAAGCAGACGAGGAAGCCCAGAATCCAGCCCTTCGACACGGGCTTTTTCAGCACGATCGAGCTGATTTTGTCCGTAATGGTGCCATAGTTATGGCCGGGCGCCATTACCGGTGCTTTTTGCTCGCCGGGTTCTACCTGTGTCAGGTCTTTCATTTTGCTCGACTCTACTCCGCTTAAGCTTCTAATTCCGGATTCGGGTTGCGAATTTCGGCCAGATACGTGGTGCGCGGCCGGGTGTTCAGGTCGTCCAGCAGCCCGTAATTGCGCTGGCCCTTTTTCAATTTTGAAACCTGGCTGTCCGCGACATTGATGTTGCCAAATGTGATGGCGTTCGCGGGACAAGACTGCTGGCACGCGGTCTTCAAGTCCGCATCCGTATTGAAATCGGTGGTGCCGGACTCTTCGGATTTAATGCGATATTCAGTAATGCGCTGCACGCAGTAGGTGCACTTCTCCATGACGCCGCGGCTGCGCACGGTGACGTCCGGGTTGCGCATCATCTTGTACTGCGGCGTGTCCCAATCGGAGAACAGGAAGAAATTAAACCGCCGGACCTTGTATGGGCAGTTGTTGGAACAGTAGCGCGTGCCCACGCAGCGGTTGTACACCATGTCATTCAGGCCTTCGGTGCTGTGCGTGGTCGCGCCCACCGGGCACACCAATTCGCAGGGAGCGTTTTCGCACTGCATGCATGGCACCGGCTGGAAGTACGCCTTGGGATCGTTGCGGTCGCCCTGGTAGTAGGCGTCCACGCGAATCCAGTGCATGTGGCGGCCATGATTGACCTGCTCTTTGCCGACCACCGCGATGTTGTTCTCCGACTGGCAGGCAACGATGCAGTTGTTGCAGCCCACGCAGGAATTGAGATCAATCGTCATGCCCCACGCGTAATTCTCGCTGCGGTATTGCGCTTCGTAGCCGGGATAGAGGGTCAACTCAGCGGGCGGCTTTTCTTCATTAAAGTCCGCGTGCTGCTGGTACTCCTTGAGGGTCGCGGTGCGCACGATGGGACGCGTCACATCCCCTGCATCCATTGTTTGGTAACCCTGCGTAGAAGCAAGGATGTAGGTGCCGCTGATTTTGCTTACCTGCGCGCCGGTCGTGAACCAAGGCGTAGCGCTGGTGCGCAGCGGGTAGACATCGAATCCCGCACCGGTCCCGGCGCGGCCAGCACGCTTGCGGCCATAGCCGAGGAAAACCGTGACGGAGTTGTCGGGATGTCCGGCCTGTATCCAGACGGGCAGATCCACCTTCGCGCCATTCACAGCCACGCGGACCATGTCGCGCTTCTGCACGCCCATGCGTTCCGCCATCGCCGGGCCAATCCAAACACAATTGTCCCAAGTGATTTTGCTCATCGGCTTGGGAAGCTCTTGCAGCCATGCGTTGTTGGCGAAGCGTCCGTCATAAATGGACGGGTCAGGACGGAAATTGATTTCGATAGCCTTGGCGTCAGAATTCGCGGGCTGGGCAAAATTCCCGCTTTTAGCTGAAACCTGCTTGGGAGAATAGGCGGTGTCAGCGACGAAGCCATCATGCAGCGAGCGGCGCCAGAACATATCGAAATCCGCGCCGGAGTGCTGCTTCTGCCAGTACCGTTGCACGATTTCGTGACCGCTGGCCTGAGGCTCGCCCGACAGTACGGCCAGCAGATCATGCAAACTCTTGCCATCGTACAAAGGCGCAATCAAAGGCTGAACGAGACTTACTGTGCCATCGAAGGCGCGCGTGTCGCCCCAAGCCTCAAGATAATCGGCCTGATTGATGTGCCAGTGGCAATGCTCAGCGGTCTCGTCCTGATAGAGGCCGTGATGGATGCGAAGAGGAATACTTTCGAAAGCCTTGGCGAAATTCAAGTCGGCGGGCGCATCAAAGAGCGGATTCACGCCGGAGAGAATCAGCAGCTGCACCTTGCCTGCGGACATGTCCGCAATCAGGTCTTTGAATGATTCCAGCTGGTTAACCGGATTCGCAATCACCGGATCGGTATAGACAACCGTCTTGCCAACATTGCCAAGCTGCGCATTGATGGCGTGAGCAAGAACGTGGACCACGGGCGGCTGATGCTCACCGGGAATAACGACACTTGAGCCACGATGGGCCTGGAGATCTTTCACTAGAGCAGCTACGAACGCCACAGAATTCTGCTCAAACCAAACATCGCTTGCGCTATTCAACAGGTGGAGATAAATCTCGGACGCGACTGCCTCAACATCCACCGCTCTCACCGGCAAGCGATGGTCAGCCTTCACGCCGCTCGACATCGGCGTACTCTCGATGGCATAAAAACGGCTCATGCCCGAATCGGGATTGCGGCGGGAAGCATAGTCACGCGCGTACTTGGTGAATCCAGGGAAGCCCGCATACAGGAAATCAGCGTCAAGCGAGACAATTACGTCGGCATTCGCCAACTGATATTGCGTTTCGACCGGCTGACCAAAGGCCAGCTTCGCACCTTCGAGAGCATTGTCGCGATTCACCGGCTCATAGGTATGCCACTTGGCTTGCGGATAAAGCTTGAGGAACCCTTGAACCTGGTCGGCCAGCGTGGGCGAGGAGAATGGGCCCGACAAAATCCGAATGCCCGCGCCCTGCGAAGCTTCCTGCTCCTTGAGCGGCACGCGAATGAAGTTCTGAAATTCTCCCCAGGAGCTTACGTCTCCCGCATGAATCACGTTCTGCGAGCGGTCCGGGTCGTACATTCCCAACACCGACGCCTGGGAAAAGATATCCGTCCCGCCGAGCGACGCGGGATGCTTGTCATTTCCCTCAATCTTAGTAGGGCGAAACAGATGGCTCTCGACTAACAGGGGCGCGCCATATCCGCCCATCGTAAATGCCGTGGCGTAAAAGAGCGGCTTGCCGGGGATTACGTCTTCCGGCTGCTTCACATAAGGAACAATCGCCTCCATGGGCTGCTTGGTGCAGGCCGTCATGCCCGCCATGGCGAGCGAGGCGCCCATGAGCTTCATGAAACCGCGCCGCGACACCGAGTCAAGCCACTCGGATGCGCCCTTGGGAAACTCGCGGTGCATCATCTCCTGGAATTCGCCGCTGCCCGCCAGCTCTTCCAGGCTGCGCCAGAACTCCGGCCCTTTAGTTTCCGCGATCAGGGCGTTGGCGGACTCCAGATTCAGCTTGTCCTTCTTGCCGGGGCAAACTTCCTCTTGATGCGGCTTTCCGTTTTGTTCTTCCATCTTCATGGTCAAGCTCTGGTCACTGCTCCGCTCTTCTTAACTATTACTATTGCGTTTTAACTATCTGTGACACGTTGAGCAACTAGTAATGTCGGCCACGGTGCGCAGGTGATACTGCTTCACCAGGTCCGCGCCCAGCGCCATTTGGTCGGTATAAACCTTGCCCGCATACAAGAGCGGCTTCTGCGTGGACGGCTGCTCATACCGCATATTGAACACCTGATCGCGCGGCCGCAGGTTCTTGGCCGGCGAACGGTGACAATCGAGACACCATTCCATTTGCAGCGAGCCTTCGTTGTACATCAGCGGCATGCGATCTACCGGCCCGTGGCAGGTGTTGCAACCCACGCCTTTATTGATATGAATGCTGTGATCGAAATAAACGAAATCGGGAAGGTCGTCCACGCGGTTCCACACCAGCGATTTTCCCGTAGCATAACTGTCGCGCACGGGCTGCAGCATGCCGGCTCCCAGCCAGATTTCCGAATGGCAGTTCATGCAAGTTTTGGTGGGAGGAATGCCCGCAAAGTTCGAGTTTTCCACCGACGTATGGCAGTAGCGGCAATCAATGCCAATGGCCCCTACGTGATGCTCATGACTGAACGGTACCGGCTGCGGCCGCGCGACGTGCGCGTAAGTAACGTAAGGAGAGCGCTGAAACTGAACACATGCCCAAAGGATAAAACCAACCAACAATAGGGCGCCGTAAATCGACGCCTTCGCTATGGTATTTGTGGCACGGTGAAAAATCTGCATTCGTTCAGAACTTTCAGCGCAACAGGGAAACTACAGCGATTCCCCAGCCTCTTCGGAGACGACCCAGTCTCCAGCCTATGATGTAACTGATTTAACTTTATGACGGCAGCAGTACTGATTAAGAAAACTGGTGATTATAACAGCTATAAACAAATTTGGAACACGTCCCGAATCAAAACTACAAAATATTTTTTTAGAAATCGTACTCAAGCAGTCTTATTTCAATCATAATTTCCGATTCCAAATCATATCTCGGATTGATATTGCTTAACGCAGGTTCATCACGAGTAGTTTCGGTTCGGTCATCTCTTCAATCGCGTAACGCAGACCTTCGCGCCCTTGCCCGGAATCTTTCACGCCGCCATAAGGCATGTGATCAATGCGGAAACTGGGAGCGTCTCCGGCAATCACGCTGCCGACTTCAAGTTCCTCGTAGGCCTGAAACAACAACTTGGCGTCGCGCGTAAACACACCCGCTTGCAGCCCGTAGGCAGAGTGGTTCAATTGCCGCAGAGCCTGGCTGAAGTCATCATATGATTCAACGGTTACCACCGGAGCAAAAATTTCCTGAGAATTCACCTTCATTTCGGGACGCGTTCCCGTTAACACAGTTGGTTCCAAAATTGATCCGCGCCTTTTCCCGCCGCAAAGCACCCGCGCTCCCCCGCGCTCCGCTTCATGGATCCAATCGCTGGCGCGGATGGCGTCACTCTCGCGGATCATGGGCCCCAGATCGCTCGATTCGTCTAGAGGATCGCCGATACGTAAATTTTTAACCCCCTCGATCAGGAGGTCGGTGAATCTGCCAAACGCCGACTGCTCCACCAGAATCCGCTGCACCGAGATGCAGGTCTGGCCCGCGTACGCGAAACTTCCACCCACGCAGCGCTCCGCGGCATAAGCAAGATCGGAGTCACTGTGCACAATGACTCCGGCATTGCCGCCGAGTTCTAAAAGGACCTTCTTTTTTCCTACGCGCTTCTTAATCTCCCAGCCCACTGCGGCGCTGCCAGTGAAACTCAACAGCTTGATGCGTTCGTCGGTCGCTAGAATTCCCGCGTCGTCATTTGAAAGCGGAAGAACATTTAATCCGCCATCGGGCCAGCCCGCCTGTTGTACGGCTTCGGCCAGCATCAGGGCGCAGAGGGGCGTTTGCGGAGCTGGCTTCAGCACCATGCTGCAACCGGCGGCAATAGCGGGAGCCACTTTGTGGGCCACCAGATTCAGAGGAAAGTTGAAGGGCGTGATTCCTGCAATCGGGCCTAGCGGAAAACGCCGCACAATACCCCAGCGGCCGGCGGTGAATTCCTGCCAGTCAAGAGGAAGAAACTCGCCATAGATGCGCGTGCTCTCCTCGGCGGCGACGGTAAAAGTAAAAATCGCGCGCTCCACTTCCTGCCGGGAGGTTTTAATCGGCTTACCCGCCTCGAGCGCCATCGTGTGGGCAAACTCTTCTTTTCTCTCGGTGATTGATTCGGCCACGCGACGCAGCACGCGCTGCCGTTCAAACGCCGGTAGTCTTCTTGTGGTGCCAAATGCTTTCACGGCTGCGGCAATCGCGGCTTCCGCGTGTTTCTTTTGTCCCTGAAAGACCTGCGCGACCACTGCCTGGTCGAAAGGAGACTTAATTTCTACCAGATCTCCTTCTTCAATCCATTTGCCGTCAAGGAAGAATCCTCGGGTCGCAACGGGAGTGGCTGTCATATGGGCCATGGCTGAATGACCTCCGGGGAACGAAGACGCCTACGATTATAGGCGTGAAAAATGTCTGATGCGTGAAAGCGCTTGTGCAAAATAATTTCCGCGAAAGCACGTTGGTCTCTGGCCCCGATCTCTCTGAGAAATCGTCCCCGATATACTTGAACGACGCCATGAACATTCTGGAAACTTCCGAGCGTCTCCGCAGCCGCCGTGTTTCTCCGGTGGAGTTAACGATCGAATGCCTGGCGCGCATCGAGAAGCTCAATCCCGCGCTGAATGCTTTCATCAACGTTACCGGGGAATCAGCTCTCGCTGAAGCCCGGCGGGCGGAAGAGGAGATTCAACGCGGCGAGTGGCGCGGACCGCTGCACGGGATTCCCATCGCGCTCAAAGACCTTATTGATGTGGCTGGCGCGCCGACGACCGCTGCCAGCAATCTGTTTCGCAATCGCGTAGCTAAAGAAGATGCGGATGTTGTCCGGCATTTGAAAAACGCGGGCGCGGTTTTTCTGGGCAAACAAAACCTGCATGAATTCGCCTATGGCGGCAGTTCCATGATCAGCGCCTACGGCCCGGTGCGCAATCCGTGGAACGTCGAGTACATTCCCGGAGGATCGTCCGGAGGCTCTGCGGCTTCGGTCGCCGCAGAACTCTGCTACGCGGCAATCGGCACCGATACAGCAGGTTCCGTACGCGAGCCGGCATCGCTCTGCGGAGTTGTGGGGCTCAAACCGACTTTCGATTTGGTAAGCACTCGCGGAATATTTCCTCTTTCGAAGTCTTATGATTACGCCGGGCCCATCACGCGGACGGTCGCCGACGCGGCAGTGGTTCTTGAAGCGATTGTTGATGGAAATAAAAAGCCGAATCATTTTGTTTCCGCTTTGAATGCCCCTTTGCCGCGGAACCTGCGGTTGGGCATTGTTCGCCGGTTCTTTTTTGAAGACATTGATCCTGAAGTTCTTTCGGCCACCGAGGAGGCGCTCAAGGTTTTAAGTTCTATTGGCCAGCTGCGAGAAATCGAATTGGACGAAGTTCCAGTGGATCGCACTCTGCAAGCGGCCGAAAGCTATGACACCCACGCGGAACTCGTTTCCAAAAGCCCGGAACTTTACCAGCCGGAAACTCTGCGCCGCATTTTGAATGGGGCTAATACCGATCCTGAAGAAGTAGCCCGCGGGCGCGAGGGACTCGCGCAACACCGACGGGAGATTTTCAGGGTTTTCGAGAATGCGGATTTCCTTCTCACCCCCACTGTTCCTATTCCCGCACAACTGATTTCCAAGCTGCAGGACGAGCCGGAACAACTTCGCCCCACGGAAATTCTTTTGTTGCGCAACACGCGGCCATTCAATGTGTGGGGATTGCCTGCCATCTCGGTCCCCTGCGGCTTCACCAAGTCCGGACTGCCTATTGGATTGCAGATTGCCGGGCCGCAGTATGCAGAAGGCGCCCTACTGCAACTTGCCCATGCCTACGAGCAACGGACGGGAGTCATGAACACAAATCGGGGTGAAGCGGGTTTGCGGTGATGGCACGAGCGAGCGCTTGTGTAAGCGGCGGATCGTCGATCCGGTGTTGCCGGGTCAGACCCGGCGCTCCCCGGAAAAGACCTCTCATCTATTAAGATGGATTCGTGCCCGTCAAGAACCCTATAAAAAAGAAATCTGCGAAGAAGGCTTCGCTCGCCATTCTGCACGCTGACCTGCTTTCAAGTGTTCCCTGGCTGCTGCATGGATTCAGCACTCGCGCTGGCGGGTTTTCCCGCGTTTATGGCGGGAATGCCCTGAATCTCGGATTCACCAAAGAAGACTCCCGCAATCTTGTCGAGAAAAACCGCACTGCTTTTCTGCAAAAGCTTGGCGCCACGAACAAAAAGCAGCTTTGGCCCCTGGTCACTTTGCGGCAAATCCATTCCGATCTGATTCATTGCGTGACGACTCCGCCCGAAGTACAACTCGCGGGCGACGGACTTATCACCGCCACTCCGGGAATTATTCTCGGCATTCAAACGGCGGATTGTCTCCCGATCATTTTGGTGGACATAAAGAAGAGGGCGGTCGGGGTCTTCCACGCCGGATGGCGCGGAACGATCAAAAGGATTGTCGAAAAAGGGGTGGGGGAAATGCGGCGCTGCTTTGGCGCCCTGCCGCGCGACATTAAAGCCGCGATCGGCCCCGGCATCCACGGGTGCTGCTATGAAGTTGGCGAGGAGGTCCGCCGCGCCTTCGAGGCCCAGTTCGAATACGCTGGCGCCTTATTTCGTGAGGCGAAGGATTCAGACCATATCCGCGAACGATATCCAATGCTTTTTCTTACTTCGCGGGCGCCCGGACACAGCGATCTCCCGAAGCGGATTTTTCTCGATTTGACCGAGGCCAATCGCCGTCAGCTACTGGCGGTGGGCGTTTCGGCGAAAAATATCGAGGTTTCGCCGCTATGCACGGCCTGCTGTACGGATTTGCTCTTCTCTTACCGCAAAGAAAAGAGCGGCACGGGGAGGATGCTGGCAGCAGTGGGGATCAAAACCTAGAAGTAAAAATCAGCTTTTCTTGATGACAACGTGCGTGGCGTTTTCACCGGCAATGATTTTTGCAGTCGCGTATCCCAATTTCGCAAAATTAATTCCGGCGAACAGGTTTTCTCCTTCGCCCAACAACACCGGGGAGAGAGACAGTTGCAGTTCATCCACCAACCCATCCTCCACATACTGACGAATTGTCGCGACTCCACCACCGATGCGGACGTCTTTCTCCTTGGCCGCTGCCTTGGCTTGTTTTAACGCAGACTCATGACCATCGGTGACGAAGTGAAACGTAGTACCGCCTTCCATCTCAAGTGGCGGGCGGGAATGGTGAGTTAGAACAAACACCGGAACATGATATGGAGGATTGGTTCCCCACCACCCTTTCCAGGAATCGTCCTGCCAAGGCCCCCGAATCGGCCCAAACATATTGCGGCCCAAAATCCATGAGCCAATATTTTCAAAAGATTGAAGCGCGACGTCGTTATCCGGTCCCTGACTACCGCCAGTCTGTCTCTGCATCTTCCTAAAGGCTTCTGTGGGAAAGAACCATTGATGCAGCTCTCCGCCGCGAATTCCGAGAGGGTTTTGTAAATCCTGCCGCGGTCCGGCGCCGAAGCCGTCAAGCGAGAGTGAAAACGCAGCGACTCTAACTCTGCTCATAACCATTCTTTCCTGGAAATTGTATGAAGGCACACAGATAATAAGACGTCGCTCGCGCAAAAATCTCCGCAAATTGTAAAAGAATTTAGAAATCGGAAAGTTCTACGCCTGCGGCGCAACCGGAGTTGGATCGGCGCTTCCATGCGGTCGCCGGTTTACGGATTGCGTCCCCGCGCATCTGTTCTGGCAGGGAACGATAAAGCGAATCGTTCAGAAGGCGCGGGGAGATGCGGCGTTGCTTCGGCAGCTGGATCAGCCTCATAGCCTCTGGCAAGGCGCTCTAGAGCTGTGCCGTACTGCTCTCGAGCATCCTTATATAATCGGTCGGTTCGATCCATGAGGTTTTCGGCTTTTCACGAGAGATAGTCGCTGCTTAGGCCCAATTTCTTACAATCGCTCTTAAATTGGCGCTTGCGCATGAATGGACTAGAAAATAATAGACTTTCGGTTGCGTCGGCCATTTCCTTCTGGTATCTTTTAAAATTGTCCCGGAAGTTGCAAAGGGATCAGAGGGCGTAGCTCGCCTGAGAAGGCCGCTTACCCCAGACTGCTGGCGTAGCTCAGTTGGTAGAGCATCTGATTTGT
>JANWKU010000006.1 GCA_025451215.1 Terriglobales bacterium | reverse complement strand
CTGCGCCTTCGCTTTTGTTCCGTAATGCGCTCGGCAGATGAGTGCGCCAACACATTGCTCCCCGCAAATCGTTCGGAGCCGACCAGATTGTCTTGGACTTTTCTTTGACTCGGTAAGGCTTCTACTGAAAATCCATTCCTTAAATATTCAGGATATTGGGCCGCCAGCACAACATCACGCCGGTCAATAGTCGCAGCCTTGATGTGCAGCCTTAACCTTTCGACGCTCCCATGAGCGAGCTTTAACACAGCGACCTGTACGCGGCTGGGCTCCTGGTCGCTACTGTCCTTTTCATATTCTTTTAGAATGGAAAATACTTCGCCAACCTGATCTGCGGAATAGTCCGTGCGGGCGATCTCCTCGACATCGGTCCAGGTCACACTCGGGATTGGCTGCGAGTGCATGGGCATGAAAATACACATGGATGGCTGGAGGGCGCAACTTACGACAGTAATAGCACTGAGTGACCGTCGCGGTAGCTCGCGGCCCGCAGGATGTTCTTGGATAGACCCACAATAGGCTGCGATGCTGGGTTGTCCACCCGAGGCCGTTCTGGAATGTGAATCCAAGATCGCCCCTGAACGTGAATGCCCCACGTTCGTACCGCGCGAGTGCCATTACCGATGCGATCTACGCTCGAAAGTCCCGATTTGCTATCTTCCACAGTGGCGGAGAAAACACACGGCGAAATCTACTGGAACCCTGCACTAAGGGAATGGTTCTGCGTACGATGCGGTCGCACGACTGATCATGTAAGTCAGGCCGATGCCAGGGTCGAATTAGAGCAGCATGATTGCGTTTTGCCGGTTGCCAATACGGCTCGGGCGCTCCCATACTAGCTTGTCCAATCTTTAGAATCTCATCCGGTAAAATCCTTTACTCGCAATTCGATTTCATGCAAAATCGCAACGTAATACTGCTTCGCATTTTGACTTTCGCCCCACAATGAGGCTATCGCATGAATCAGAATGAATCTTGGATTGCGGCCAAAGGTCTGCGGCTCGAACTGGAAGAGGAGACGCCCACCCGTTCCCAAATCAGACCCGATTACACCACTGTCGTCGATTGTGAAAGGCGATACATCGACGTTTCGGACAGTTTTTGCGAACTGGTTGGCTACAAACGCGAAGAGTTGCTCGGCAAAAAGTATGACGATCTCACGGCACCAGACACGAATGACGTTCATACAATTTTCCGTTTGTTCATAAGGGACGGATACATGCACGGTCTATGGATGCTGGTTCACCGGACGGGAGTGCGGGTTCTGGTTCGGTATGATTCGTGGGTTCGGCCCGACTGTCTGATCCAGAGCAACATGGAATTAGTGACTCCTTTCATTACAGTCTCGGGTCAAGCATGAAAGCAAAGTTTGGGTTTTCAGGACAAAGGCAGATTTCTGGAATCCTCGCTCCCGATTCGCGGTAAAACTTGCCATCACCCATGTCTCCGTCCAAATCTCACGGCAACCGACTCGAATTCTTGACGCCGGACGATTGGACGCTTATCAATGCAAAGGCGGAGCGGCTAACGTTCATTTTGGGACAAGAGATTATCCGACAGGGTTCAATCGGAACCGCTATTTACATTATTCGTAGCGGAGAAGCCACAGTTCAATTGGGCGGCACAAAAGATAGAGTTACTCTGGCTGTTCTCCAACCGGACGAAATATGTGGTGAATTGGCTTTTCTGGAGCGTGGAATGAGCAATGCATCAGTATTAGCGAGTGAGGAGGTGGTCGAAGTAGATGCGATTCAGGCGACCGATTTGCGGCAGTTATTTGAAACCTTTAGCGGACTTAGCGCAAGATTTTACTGCTCGGTGGCTGTTGTTCTTGCGAGGCGATTACGAGAGACATCGGCGGAACTTGCACGTGAACTGAACAAACATGATGGGTGATATTCCAGTCGTCCACTGGTCAGAAACTTTTGGCCTAGGCCTACGCCGCTCTCCGCTCGTCGCCATTCTCACTCTTGAGCTCGGCTCGTAATCTGCGTAGCTGTCCCAAGTATGAAATTCTCGTGAGGAGCGCTCCACTCCCTGCACCGAGTAGAAAAATACCGATTGCCAGCCAAGGAGTCATTCGAAGCTAGCAAGAGGTTAACGGAATTGCTCATGTTCGGTTGCGCGACCCTTTCAGATTTACAGAAACAGAACGATGTTTCTAGTGCGACAATTCTCATGGGTTTATTGCGCGCGCGCCCTGGTGCGTTCAAAACGGCGAAAGGGGTAAACAATTAAATGGAAAACGACCACCAAGAGGCTTCTTCGAGAGGATCGACAGTGATTGCGGAATCGCCTAGGCGGTGGCAGATTGGCTATGGGACGATTGCGCCGCTGATGGGATAGGAATAGCTATCTTGACGAGAGTGCCGGGATTAATATTCCGGATCTCGAATTCCCCGCCAAATTCTTGGACTCGCTGCCTCATACCTCCAATGCCGACTCCAAGGCATCCCTGTCGAAACGACGCGGTTTGTTCCCCAATGCCTTTGCCATCATCGCTAACATTGAGCATCACCTGATTCTCATCCCGTGCGACGGTAACCCAGGCTTTACGCGCCCCCGAGTGTCGGTACACGTTGGTCAGGGCTTCTTGGACGATGCGGAATACCGTAATTTCCAATTCAGGTGCAAGCCGGGGGAAACTTTGAGAGGGTAGCTGCGTGAAGATCTCAATTCCACTACGTTGTGCGATTCCTTCTATGTATGCCTGTAGTGCCGGGTGCAGGCCGATCTCATCGAGCAACGGAGGATGCAACAGATAGGAAATCGTGCGAATTTGCTGAATCGAATTATCAATCAGAGCACTAGCCTGATTGGCTTTTTGATTTCTCGATTCGCGCGAGAGGTTTTGGTTCGAGCTTGCATCTATGATTATCTTGGCTGCGCTGAGTTCTTGCCCTAAACTGTCGTGAAGCTCGCGCGCAATACGGCGTCGCTCGTTGTCTTGTAAGACAATCATCCGGCTAGAGAGCCGAAACAGTTCTAAATGAAGATTTTCTAATTGTTGTGTTTTGCGATGTAAATCTGCAAAGACTCTAACCTTTGCGCGGAGCAGGGCAGGAACGACCGGAACGGAAATGTAATCCATGCCCCCGTGTTCGTATCCTTTGAGTCTGTACGTATCCGCGAGATGCACCCCGGAAATGAAGATGATTGCAATATTTTGGAAACGGGGGTGACGGCGAATCATGTCTGCCAATTCAAAGCCGTCCAGTTCCGGCATGTTGACATCAATGAGAACGACTGCGACATCATTCTTAAGTAGTAGTTCCAGAGCCTCTTTGCCGGAATTCGCCCGAATCAGATTCTCGCCTAGTTCCGCGAGTATGGCTTCATAGCTGAGCAGCCTGCTTGGCTGATCGTCTACCATCAGAATGTTTACCTTTTCGTCCATGCGGCTAACAGGAATGATACGTCTCCCTGACAGTCCATGGGAAGCGCGATTCGCGACCACGCCCGCGTGCTTAAGATGAGGTGAGATTTTCGGGCTACTTATCTAAGAAATCGACGAGTAAGGTTTTCTCGCGTGGTCGTCCTGGATAATTACAATCTCGCCACAATGAACGCATTTTGTCTTGACGAAATATATGTGCGATAACGGCGTCAAATATAAACTTCTCTTTTCACAATTAGGACATTCAAAACTGAATCCGTTCTCCTCGAACACAATCCGCCCCCGATTGTTCGGCATTCCTTGTCTCTATATTGGAATTTACTTCGGAACGGAAATAATGCCAGGGCGGTTGGAATTGTTCGATACAGTACATACTGTATTTTTGTATTCATTAAGGCGCACCGTTTTGGCGCTTCGATTTCACACTTCTCGCGTTATTTTGTCGCGCCCCTACCATCAAGGGCATTCGAGCGAGATGACGACATTTCGGCAGAGATGCTGACATATCGGCATCGGATGATCCTTGCATCATCAAAAGGCTTATTTAATGAAGGGTTGGCATTGGCAAGAAGATTGCATTTCCAAAGTCAATGGAAGACCTATTCAGTCCCATCAAGGATGAGCTTTACGTCGCTTTGACGAAACTGGGCGCTGACAAGAAGCTACTGATAGCTGTGGGGAACTGGAGGGACTCGCTCCCGGATCGGCATGTTCTCGATTTGCTCAAGGAGTTGAACACCGAAAAGGTGAGCGCGAGGAAATAAATTCGGCCCGTCCCGCACCCATCACGCATGACCACCGACACGGTTATTACAGTGCGCTGTCCGTTCTGCCACGTTGGCAGCGAGTTTTTCCCTATGTTGGCATTCTGGGACGGCAGATTCGTTTGCTTCTCGTGCGCTCATACTACTCGCCTCGATTGTGTTTCTTACCAATGCGTTTGTCGCAAATGTACCAAGATGGCACGCGCCGCGAGCAAAGCAGAGTTACCCGCTTCGTCGATTTGTTGAGTTACAAGATAAGTGGAGCTAGGTCGGCGTTACCGTTGTTTATGCGGCACAGCACGGTGTTCTGAACTCGTAATTCTTCGTCTCAGGCCAAAGCGAAAACCTGCAAAATGCTATTGTGGGCTGGCCTGAGCCTCCCGCCCGCTGCATTCTCAATCACTTTCACCCGTTGGAACTCTTTCTGACTCATCATCACCATCCTGAGAGGGTGACAAAGTCTCGTTGCAGTTAGGGGGTGACATTATCTTGGAGCATCTACACCGCTTAACTGAGTAGTCGCGCACCTGCCCAGGATGCAGCTATACTGGGGTGTTTCCCGTCCGAGGAACCCCATAGTGAAATTGAAAAGCGTGCGTGTGCAGAATTTTAAGTCAATTGAGGATTCTAGCGAATTTGCGATTGACCAAGTCACATGTCTTGTAGGGAAGAATGAGGCTGGTAAGTCTTCTGTCCTGGATGCTCTCTATAAACTCAATCCCGTCGAGGCTACCCGCAGCGAATTTACAGAATACGATTTCCCGCGCAGGCGGATCAGGAGAGATTTTTCGGGAGACGAATGGAAAAAAGAACCGGCTCTAAGCACAACTTGGTGTTTGGAGCCTAATGATCGCCAGGCCTCGATAGCCCAGTTTGGTTTCGATCCTTTGTTGGACGAACCGATAACCATCTTTAAAGGTTATGACAACCTCGTAAGAGTAGGCGTCTCTTTTAACGAGCTTGCTGCCGTCAAGTATTACACTGCAAACTGACTTCCGCCGAACTGGAGCCCGCAGCGGACTCACTCTCCATTGCAAATGTTATTAACAGATTGGGCAGAGTGGAATCCCCGACACAAAATCAAAAGACTGTCTTGGAGGCGCTCAAGAATAACTTTGTTCCAACTGACGTAACAGCAAAAATACGAGCGTTTATTAGCGGGCGAATACCGAAGTTAGTGAAGTTCTCAGAGTACTACCGATTGCCAGGGCGCGTAGCAATTAACGACCTTCGGCAGAAAATTGCTCAGAAAGCAACGTCGTTTAATGAAAGAGTGTTTCTTGCATTACTCGATTTAGCAGGAACAAATATAGATGCGCTGACGAGCGTTCAACAGACTGAACAACTCTATATGCAGATGGAAGCGATATCCAATCAGCTAACGGATGAGATTTTCGAGTACTGGAGTACGAACGCACACCTGTCGGTGAAATTTGATGTCAGAGAAGGCAAATCAGGAGACCCCGCGCCCTATAACTCTGGTCTGGTGTTCCACACAAGAGTAGAGAATTTGCGACATCGCGCGACTGTGGACTTCGACGAGCGGAGCAGTGGATTCATATGGTTCTTTTCGTTCTTAGTTTGGTTCTCACAAGTGAAAAAGAATTACGGTCAGAATCTCATGCTCCTACTGGACGAGCCTGGGTTGACGCTCCATGGCAAGGCGCAAGCCGATTTGTTGCGATATTTCAACGAGAAGCTCCGTCCGAAATACCAGTTGCTTTATACAACTCATTCGCCTTTTATGGTGGACTCTGATTACTTGCTTTCTGTGCGAACCGTTGAAGATCGGACGGACGGCAAAACAATCTTGGGCACTAAAGTGGAGGGACAATCGTTAACTATTGAGCGGGATACGATCTTGCCCATTCTGGGAGCGCTTGGAATCGACATCACGCAGACATTGTTTGTCGGAAAGCACACGGTTTTGGTTGAAGGCCCATCAGATTTGCTCTACCTCAAATGGTTTTCTCATGCCTTTCGAGCGAGCGGACGCACTGGTCTTGACCCACGTTGGACTATATTTCCTGTCGGTGGAATTCGCAAAATCGCGAGCTATGCAACGCTTTTCAGCACCCAGCCACTCCATATTGCGGTTTTCACTGATTTCGCTATCGGAGAAAAGAGCGAAGTCGAAAGGTTACGCAAAGGCGATTTGTTGAAGAAGGGGCAAGTATTGAGTGCGGATACATATGCCGAAAAGCCCGAGGCGGACGTGGAAGACTTAATCGGTCGCCCAATGTACGCAGCCCTCATTAACAAAGCTTATGGTCTGACTGGCGCTCAGGCTTTGCGAGAGTCTCCCACGGAACAAACTGCGGGAAAAGTGCTGGAAGAAGTTAAGGCGCATTTCAGATTATTGCCGCCCTCGGTCATCGAATTCGATCATTTCGCGCCTGCTGCCTTTCTAATGGAGCACGGCGGAGTATTCAAAGAAACCCAAGAACTGAATCAAGCTCTTGCACGATTTGAGAGATTATTCGCTGATTTTAATGGGATGCTGCCTGCGAGTTCGACAGCAAGCACTTCATAATACAGAGGGGGAGAATTCATTGGTTAATATGGAGAGTGAAATTGCAGATGTTGTACTATTCCCAAATCAAGGGCAGGCTGATGATTTCATTAGCAAGCTAGCTCGGGCCATAGCAAAGCGACACGATCCAGATCCCAACACTTCGACGTTTCAGGTCACGGTCAGAATTTGCATAATGGACAGCAATGATATACGACGATATGCCCAAGAAGTAAAATCAGAACCTTATCCTGGAGCTGCCGCCATATTCCTTTACTCTGGGTGACATAGTCCCACCCACCCGATCCCCCAATGTGGATGGTTCGTTCCACCTTCCAGTTCTTCTGTGCAACGGCCGGTAAGGCTGTAACAAGAATTAAAAAAAATACGTTCTTAATCTTCATGGTGCTTGTAAACTCCTTTCAAGAGAATTGCTGTCAAATCCGTAGCCTTCTCTTCCCGCGTAAGCGGCTTTCCTTTGGACCGGATTTGGACCTCGGATTTCTTCGCGCCCCCGCCATGCTTTTCTTGAATAGCCTAGCTGCGCAAGACGACCTCGTAAAGCACTATTAGGCGAACATCCTTCGATCGACAATGACTATTTCTGGCGGAGTATTTTGTGGCGAATGTCCGGCCAAAATTCTTTAACAAAGTTATTCAACGCGGCGGATTCCATCTGTGTTCCCCAATTCCGGGCCGTTTGGCTCAAGCCGCGCTCCTGTGGTGGGTAATAGGCATTTGATAGCGCCGCTTCCAATCCACCTCCAGCTACCTCAGACCAGTTGAAGCTTGTTCCTCCCGAATCCGTCTTCGTCAAAACCGTTCGGGAGAGGGCGTAACCTGTGCGATTGAAGAAACCGCCATGCCCCTTTGTGTAGTAGCGAGGATCTTCATGAGTAATGGCTGGCACAATTGCTTCGCTGAAGAATGAACCTGAAGCCCCATCGACGAACGTGCGCCAGTAATATCGACCGTATCCAGCCATGCCGTGCCCAAGCTCCGGATCGGAGTTCAGCAAAAAGCTTTGCGCAGCAAGAATGCCGGCCCACGTGAACGAAGAATAGTCCAAGCTGTCGTCCATCGCGAGAGTGAATTTCTGACGAGTGGAAAGAGGAGGGAGTTGCGTATCGGCACTTACCGCGCCAAAGTTAGGAACAACCCAGAGTATACGTTTTGATTGCTCAGGTCCTTTTTCCGATGTTTTCGTTTGTTTCGGTTGAGAGCCAGCAGGTGTTGCGGCCTGATCCGAACTGCTAGCGGGTCTTTTTTGAGAATCGTTTTGGCTTGCGGATGATGGTTTCTGGGATGCTTGTTCTTGCGCTATGGCAGGATGTGTCCAAAGAAACATGACCAGAACGATTGTCGTAACGTTAATGCGATGTAATATGAGCATTTCTTGTTTAGATGCACGGGGCAACAACGGGTTCTCCCAGCTAAAATTCGATTTCTACAAGCCCATTTGGTCTTCGTTCGACCCGTCGTCAACAAAAAACGTGCATTTCATCAAAACTTCAGATTCTACGCATAAAGTGATATTAAGAGGTTCCGAAACCCTAGAAAGGCTCCGACTATTCGATGATCGAGAAGCCTGCCCCGAAGAGGCAGTAGCATGAGTCGCAAAATTTCGCTTGTCGTTTGCATACTGCTGGCGTTCAGCACCTTCGGATTTGCTAAAGACATGCCGCTCACGAAATCACAATTGCCGCCGGTGGTGAGGAAGGCTGCGGATCAGCAAAGCAAGGGATCAACGGTGCGCGGTTATTCTAGCGAAGTTGAGAACGGCAAATTGGAATATGCAGAAATTCTTAGAGGCGCTGCATCCAGAAGCTCGAAGGCCATACGCGATTATGGTCGCAAGTGGGTATAAAACGGCGTTTTTCTTTTGGCATTCTCAAATAGCTTCCCGGCCAGCGCGGAACGAGGGTTTCCAACACGGAAGGATGTGAAAATTGCATCGCGCTAGATGCCCACAATATTTTGAAATTGGAATTGAAGCTTAAAAATGCCTGCAATAGATATTGCTCCGACCAAAACCAAAAATGTTTGAGCACGTTTTCACGCGGATAATCAGCAGGCAAAAAAATGTCATGCAAGTGAACCGTTACGCCTGGACGCAGCCTTGGCAGAATTTCCAGGTATTCGCGCACCACGTCACTTCCTGTGCTTACCACATGGCTGGAATCAATGAATAGAATGTCCCCTCGCTCGAGCTTGTCAAAAATTGACAATGCTGCGTGTTGCACAGGTTGGCTAAAAATAATCACCCCGTCCCCCATTGATTTTCGAGGCAGACGCTCCGGGGATGTATCAATTGTGATTAGCTCCCCCGGCATGCCTTCTTCGCGATTTTTTTGCAGTGCTGCAGCCAGTAACCGCGTGCTGTACCCACTCCCAATTTCTATGATTCGCGAGGGCTTGGTAGCGCGCACATAGCCGTAGGCTATTTCAGCGTCTACGGTTTCAAAGTAACCGTTGTTGTAGTGATAATCCGAGTTCTCTTCGCAGTCCGAAAAATTATGTTCTTCGCTATAGGGAAGCACAATTTCTTTCCCGAATTTGATCTGCGCTTCCAGATCAAAATCACAGCCTGCGGGCATGGGGAAAACTGGCCACGGCCGCTTCTCTAGCGCTGCAATATCTGGAATCGGCCAATAGAAATGGTTAGGGCAAACACTCACGCCCATGCGCTGTAATACAAGAAACGCTTTGCGCATGATCGCCGCAATTGTCTCGTTATCGCGTAATTTTCTGGCGAGATCGGTAATATCGCGTTTGCGCTTGGGTTTCAGGCTCGATGGCACATTCTCCATACCCTGGTTGCGGGAATCCCCTAATTCGCGGATTGCATAGGGACTGGGCATGGAGACAAACCTCCTTAAATTACTTTCGCCCTCGGTCGGTTCGGAAAAATAGATGTTCCTAATCTCGAAGAGTTTGCATCTCAGAAGGGAAATAGAATCTGGATTATAGATTGGGACAATGGCTGCCGACAAAGCGCGAGGTGGTGATTGACCGCGGTGTCTATTGGCGGGGATTTTTGGTCCTTAATGAAAATTTTGGCCGGACATCCGCCACCCAATATTCCGCCAGTCACCGATGACAGGGTTTCGTCCAAGTGGATTCTCTCTCATTCCATCTGGTACAAATCTTACCCGGTCACGTCATGTTGGCGGACTAATGGGGATGCGCTGCAAACGTGGATGACCGCCTTGCACGCCTTGAACAACTTTGTTAAAGAATTTGGCGGAAAGGATTCGACATGCCCAAAGACTCCGTCATCAATTATATGGGGCCCTTCTGCTCATCGATGTCGTCAACCACTTCGAGATATCTCCGGCTGGACACCCGGTCGCCAAGTCTGGGGATGTGAAAGCCCAGACTTGAACGAAGCCTCTCACCTGGTTCCTCATCCTCGTCAGCAATCGAACGAGCAACATTTCTTTGAACTTCAGTTTCGTGGAAGTCTTAAAAAATCAAGAAGATCCGTTAGACTTGCGCCACTGGCATCGGGAGTTACTTCCCAATTGTTCGGTTGGCATATTCAAACGGTTGGCCCAATAGGTTGGATATCCAAACCACTTCGCTCCGGCGGCGTCCCAACCAGCAAACGCAACGAACAGCATTTCTTCCCGCTTGAGCTTAAATGCATCCACACCGAGTTGGTAAGCGCGCGGACCCGGCTTGTAGGTTTTCACCTGGTCGATGCTTAAAATTTGCTCGAAATACCCTTCGAGATGGGAATTTTTAATCCCAACCTCAAGCATCTTTAGAGTAAAGTTCGATAGGAATGCCATTCGAATGGCGGATGCTTTCAAAACTTTCAGCGCAGGAAGCACATCAGGCCATGCTCTAAGTTCCAT
>JANWKU010000005.1 GCA_025451215.1 Terriglobales bacterium | reverse complement strand
ATCCTGTCCGTCTTCTCTTGCAAATCCTTCAAATTTTGCAAATCCTTCAAACGGACGCAGCCACAAGTTCATTCCGCCAGACCTCGGAGCAAGTTGGGGAGGGCTGTCTGGCAAAACTGTTTAATCTTCCTGAAATAGTACGGCTATTTCTCTGTTACTGGTGAAAATACGGTATGTGTTCCAAAAACGGAACAGCTACGGAACAGGCAAGGAACGGACGGCCCGTTCCCGCCCCGTTCTAATTTCCCGCACTCTGTCGGCGCTCAACTACCGCGTCAGATTTGCCGACCCGTGGAGTGCAATGTCCTCGGAAGAGTCGCCGACCAGAATTCCAAACTCTCCCGGTTCTACCTTCCAGCTCTTGCTGCCCACGTCGTAGTACGAGAACGAGCGCGAGTCCAGGGTCAGGTTCACGGTCTTTGACTCGCCCGGCTTCAACTCAACTCGGCTGAACCCCTTCAGTTCCTTTGGCGGGCGCGGCACGCTGGCATGTCCGTCGCTGACATAAAGCTCAGCCACATCCGCCGCCTCGCGGCTCCCGGTATTGGTAAGGTCAAACGACACCTTCACGTTCGAGCTGTCGCTGCCCTCTACCGCCAGGTTCGAATACTTAAACGTGGAATAGGAAAGGCCAAAGCCGAAGGGAAACAGCGGTTTTTCCCCAGTCTTGTCATAGTGGCGATAGCCCAGGAAAATGCCTTCGGAGTATTTCAGGTCGTTGGTTCCAGAGGCCGGATAGTAGCTGTCGTGCGAGGCGTTGTCTTCCCACTTGCGATCAAACGTCATGGGCAGTTTGCCCGAAGGACTGTAATCGCCGAACAATAACTGCGCCAGCGCCGTTCCACCCTCCTGACCCGCATACCACGCTTCCATGATCGCAGGCGTCTGGTCCACCCATGCGTTCATATCCACGCCGCCACCGGAGGTGACAACCACAATCACCTTCTTGTTCGCGGCCAGCATCGCTTTCACTAATGCATCCTGTCCCGGAGGCAAATGGAACGTGCGATCGGAGCCTTCGGTCTCGCTGTAAGGATCGAATCCAACCGGCACGACCACAGCGTCCGCTGCCGCAGCAATTTTCTTCGCTTCTTCATTAACGATCGTCGCGGGATCAACAATCCCCACCCGCAATCCCGGATCGCTCCAGCGCTCGCGAAGGTGCGCTTCCACAACAATTTTGTGGGCGCCCGCCGTCAGAGGCAGCATTGCTTCATCCACCGAAGCGTTGAAGTGCGTCCAGTCGTTGAAGACCTGTTTGCCATCCACGAACAACCGCACGCCACCTTCCTCTCCGGGATTCTGAAGGAATACTTTGTAGTCCGCCTGGTTCTTGGCGATGTAATATCCGGTCCAGCGCACGGAGTGCAGATAAGGAATCGGATTTTGATCTCCATAGTTGATTGCCCGATCCACGCGGTTTGTATGCGGACCAGTCAGGTCATCCGAATCGAAATATTCGCCGTTCACTCCCGGACGGCTCCCTGCGGCGTCCACCATAAGATGCGTTTCAGCCGCCATCTCCGAGCGTGTTGGAATTCCCTGGTTGTAGGTTACCTTTATGCTTTTATCGTAATTCGCAAGGCCTTCCAGGAAACTCACGGTGTTAAACGGCACAACCCGCGCGCTGCCGCCGCCGACAGGCTCTCCCGGATAAGCATCGGGTCCAATCACCGCCAGAGTTTTGATCGCGTTCTTATCCAGCGGCAACAGACTGGCTTCGTTTTTTAGCAACACCATGCCTTCGCGCGCCGCCTCTAGCGATACCTCTCGCCCTTCCTCGTTGTAGCGCGAAATCGAAAGATCGGTCTGGTCATGTCCCGAATCCAGCCAGCCGTATTCGATGGCCCGCCGCAGGATGCGGCGCACATGATCGTCAATGGTCGCTTCGCTCACCTTTCCCGCCTTGACCGCCGGCAGCAGGTTCGCGCGATTCATGAATTTGCCCGAAGGCATTTCCAAATCAAGTCCGCCGTTGACCGCGGCCACCGCGTCATAGGTTGACGTCCAATCCGACATGATGATTCCCGGATAGCCCCATTCTTTTTTGACTAGGTCGGTATTCATGTATCCGTTCTGCGTCATGTGCAGACCGTTAACCAGGTTGTAGGAATCCATGATGGCGCAGACGTTGGCTTTTTTCACGGCCGCTTCAAAGGTCTGCAGATAAATTTCGCGCATGGTGCGCTCGTCAATGATGGAATTTGTATTGTGACGGCCGAACTCCGAATTGTTTCCCATGAAGTGCTTGACCGTCGCACACACGTCCTGCGATTGCAACCCTTCGATATAGGGAACGACAGTATGCGCGGCAAGGTAAGGGTCCTCGCCGAAATACTCAAAATTTCTGCCATTCATCGGAGCCCGGTAAATGTTCACGCCCGGCCCAAGCAGAAAGTGGACGCCACGCGCGCGCGAATCTTCTCCGAGCACCACGCCGGCATGCCGCACCTGCTCTGGGTCCCAGCTTGCCGCCAGGTCAATCCCCACTCCCACAACCGTGGACGCGCCGTAATTCCTCACTCCAGCGGGGCCGTCCGACATCTTTAATGCAGGAAGTCCCAGCCGCGGTATCGCGCGAATGTAAAAACTATCCACTCCGCCGATGTAATCTATTTTTTCTTCCAGCGTCATCTTGCTCAAAATCGAATCTACCCGCTTTTCTACCGCGGCGGAATCCTGATTGCTCTGCGCCACAAGAGACGAAGCAAATGACAACAGCACCACCGCCACAACCCAGCCAAATCTGCGCATCTTGTCCTCCAAAAATCGTTACCTGTAACTACCAACGGAAACTAAGTCGCCACCGGCACAAAGGTGAGCACGAGATTATCTTTCTCCCGCGAAAGCTGGATGGCCCCACAATTCTCCACCACCCAATCCGCTCCAGCTTCCTTAAGCGCGGCGGCGGTCATCGTGGTCTGCAATGCGATCACTCGCGCGCCAGCTGCTTTACCGGAACGTATCCCCGCCGGAACATCTTCAAATACCACGCACTCCTCTGCGGGAAATCCCAGGCTCGCCGCGCCTTTCAAATACGGATCAGGCGCGGGCTTTCCATGCTTGATGTCGTTAGAGGTCACAATATATTTCACCTCCGGCAAACCGCCCGCCCGTATTCGCACCGTCGCCAGCGGCCGCGTGCATGACGTCACAATCGCCCATCGCTCCGGCGGCAACGCGCTCAAGAGTTCGCGTGAGCCGCGCAGCGCCACCACGCCTTCCAGATCTTCAATTTCCCGCCGCTCCACTTCGCGGTTCTCCGCCTCATGATCGGCGTCAGGGAGATATTCGCGGATGGTCGAAATGCTCGGCCGTCCATGCGCGCGATGAATGGCTTCCTCAGGATCAAACCCGCGTTCTACGGCCCATTGTCTCCATACCCGCTCCACTGCGGGCGTGGAATCAATGAGGACTCCGTCCAGATCAAAAAGCAGAGCGCTGCAAGCAATCTTAATCACGCAACACCTTATTCACAAAAATCGATTTTTCCAAGCAAAAAATGACGATTTGCGGTTCTAAGCAGGAAATAATTTGTAAAGCATGAGGTAGATCACCACGCCCGTTACCGAAACGTACAGCCACAAAGGATAAGTCCATCTCGCAATGGCGCGATGCTTGTCGAACTTACCGCGCAAGGCCCGGCTCAGCGTGATGATGACCAGCGGAACAATGGTCGCAGCGAGAATTGTGTGGGAAATCAAAATCGAAAAATAAACCGGCCGCGACCATCCTCGTCCGGCAAAATGGATGGACCCCACGTGCGCGTGATAGTAAAGGTAGCTGACTAAAAACAAACTAGAAGTGACTACCGCCGCGATCATGCAAGCCCGATGCGCTGCCATCCGCCCGCGCTTGATAAAGCTGTGGCCGATGAGCAGAAGCACGCCGCTCGTTCCATTCAAAGTAGCATTGATTGCCGGAAATGCCGCGAACTGTGGCGGAATCGCGGCCATTAGATAATGGGCTTGGCGGTCCGCCGGTTGGCGAGCGCGAAGGCGATTCCAAACATCAGCAAGGTGAACAGTAGCAGCGTCGCCATGGACGCCGTCAAAGAAAACAACTGTGTGCTGGCAGGGAAGAGCAGCGCCCGCAGAGCTTCTACGCCATACGTCAGCGGATTCGCTTCCATGATTCCGCGCAGCCATCCGGAAGCTCCCGACAAAGGGAACAACGCGCCGGAAACCAGCCACAGCGGAATCAAGAACAGATTGATGATGGCGTGAAAAGCCTGCGTGGAATCCATGGGCCACGCAATAGCGAACCCCAACGCGGTCAACGCAAATGAAACCAGGAATATCGTGACCATGACCAGCAGAAAAGAAACTGCTGTAAAGTGCACGCCAACGAAAGGAGCGAAAGCCAGGAAGATCAGGCCCTGAATCGTGGAAAGAGTCGTCCCGCCCATAACTTTTCCCAGCACAATCGCCGAACGCGGCACCGGCGCCACCAGCACCGAAAGCAAGAACCCCTCTTTGCGGTCTTCAATCACCGACATCATTGTGAAGATGGAGGTGAACAACACAATCATGATGAGCGCACCGGGATAGAAGTAATCCAGATATTGCTGCTGCCCCGCTCCGGCGCCTGTGTGGAAGGATGTTCCAAAGCCTGACCCGATAACCAGCCAGAACACCAGCGGAGAAGCGATCACGCCAATCACGCGCGAGCGTTGCCGGTAAAAGCGTACGATCTCCCTCCACCACAGTGTGAACGCCGGAAGCAGTATGCCCATGGAATTTGCCGCCACGGGAAGCGGAAGAGTTGTGCTTTGCGTCGCCATTATTTCGCCTTCTTCTTGCGGGAATTTTCCCCCGCGTCCCCGGAGCCTTGTTCTTCCGTCCAGAATTTATGCCCCGTGCGCCGGATGAAAACATCTTCCAGTGTCGGCTTGCTTACCGAGATCGCCTGAATTTCACCGCGGAAGGCATCCACCAATTCAGGAATAAATCTGTGCCCCTGCTCTTTCTCAATCCGCACCCGGCTGCTCTCGTCCTCTCCCATAGCAGTAGCTTTTACTTTGAAGCGCACCGCGATGCGTCCCGCAAGCTCTCGGGCATTACCGGTCGCTTCGATCCAAATTACGTCAGCGCCAATTTCGCTTTTCAGTTCCGTCGGAGTGCCCAGCGCGACCAATTCGCCTTCATTCAAAATCGCCAGCCGGTCGCAGCGCTCCGCTTCTTCCATCAAATGCGTCGTAACAATAATGGTGACGTGTTCTTCTTCCTGCAAAATTCGCAGATACCGCCACAAGTCACGCCGCGCCCCCGGATCAAGCCCGGTAGTCGGTTCGTCGAGCAATAGAACGGACGGCCCGTGCAGCAGACCTTTGGCAAGTTCCAGCCGCCGCTGCATTCCCCCGGAAAACGTTTCGGCTTTTTCTTTCGCGCGATCAGCAAGGCCCACGCGTCCCAGCATTTCCGTGATGCGCGTCTGCAATGTCGTTCCGCGCAGCCCGTACAGATGTCCCTGGTGCCACAGATTCTCTTTCGCTGTCAGCTTCGCATCAATGCTCTGCGCCTGGAAGACAACTCCTATCTTCTGCCGCAAGCCGTCCGGATCTTTGGCGACGTCATGGCCCAGAATCAGCGCATGTCCGCCGACCGGAACCATCAGCGTGGAGAGAATGCGGAACAGCGTCGTCTTCCCGCTGCCGTTCGGTCCGAGCAGCCCAAACAGTTCCGCCGGACGCACATCGAAAGAAACCCGATTCAGCGCGGCCCGCTCGCCATAGCGATGAAAAATTTCCTGCACGGAAATCACGGCGGCTGCCTGCCCTGCCGCTTCCGATTGCACGGAATATGTTTGTGTGGCCAAAGGGTCCCTGTGATTAAGACTTACAACGCACATTTACGGTGAAACTTTTACGACGAAACTTTGTCCAGCATCATCAGCGCGAACAACAGCGGCAAATACAGCACAGTAGCGCGCAACAGATGTCTTGCCCGCTGCTTTGAAAGCGGACTCTCCACCGGCAGCCGTAGCGTCGCCAATCGCGCCGAAAAATAGAAGAGACCGAAGCCCAATAAAATCGCGCCTGCGAAATAAATCGTGCCGGAAAGATGCAGCAGCGTTGGCATCAGCGTTACCGGCACCAGGCTCAGCGAATACAGCAGAATATTGCGTGAAGTCGAGCGCCCATCCGGCTCCACCACCGGCAGCATCTTAACGCCGCCGCTCTTGTAGTCTTCGCGATAAAGCCATGCAATGGCAAAGAAGTGCGGAAACTGCCAGAAAAATACAATCGCGAAAAGAATGAACGCATCCAGATCAACATGTCCACGCGCTGCCGTCCATCCAAGTACTCCCGGCATGGCTCCGGGAAATGCGCCCACCAGCGTGCAGATCGGATGGATTTGTTTCAGCGGAGTATAAGCCGCCAAATAAACAACCGCGGTACCCAGCGCCAAACAAGCGGTAAGCACATTCAAGGCGATACCTAGGTACAGCGTTCCGCCCAGCACCATCAGGCTTCCCACCATGGTCCCGTGCAATACGCTCATCCTGCCCGAGGGCAATGGACGCCGCGCAGTCCGCCTCATCCGCGAATCCACATCGCGCTCCATCACCTCATTCAACGCCGCCGCACCCGAGGAGACCAATCCGATCCCCAGCAACGCGTGAAACAATCCCCAGGAAAACGTTGGAATGCCGGCCTTCAACGCGCCAAAAAAATATCCGCACCATGCCGTCATTACCAGCAGCACGGTAACGCGAAATTTCGTCAGCTCACTATAGTCGCGCAGTAACGATCCCAGGCCGCTGCGCGGAACAACGATGGATTGAGTTGCCGTGCTCATGCTGCCACCGCCTTGGGTTCCGCGCCCGGCACCTTTTCCTCATGGGCCACCGGCACATGCCGCCACACTTGAATGGCAAGAATCACCGTTGCTGCCAGCAGCAATGCGCCGACCGCCACGTGCGCGACGGTTGAGGCGATCATCGCCGTCTCCGGCTGCACTGCGTCTTTCCCCCAGGCCACGCGCGTAGTGAAAGCCAAAAAGCCAAGGCACAATTGCGTAATCAAAAGCCCGAGCATTAGGATCGCAGGCCGCTGCACCGCTTCAATTTTCGAGTACTGCGTCATCGCGCGAATTGCCGTCCAGGTAAGTACAATCGCCACAATCGGCGCATTCAGCACATGCGGCCACCAACTCATTCCATGGTGGCGGAACATGGCCCCTAAAACCAGCTGTACGTACAGCACAAAAATTGAAAGCAACGTCAGCGTAATGAGCGTGGGCCGCTGCGTGTCCATCGCTGTCTGCGGAGCGTCTTCCACCCATCCTCGCCCGGTAAACAACGCAATCGCGCAGGCGATGCAGAAAAATGTCTGTCCCACGGCCGCGTGCGACGTGGAAATCGCAGGAGGCAAGTAAAACAGCACCGTCAATCCACCCAGCACGCCCTGCGCAATCACCGTCCCCAGCGCTGCCACTCCCAGCCACTTCATCCAGCGCCGTTTGTCAGCCCGCCAGGTCCAAACGGCAAGAATAATGGTAAGCAGTCCCACGAACTCCGCCACCATGCGATGACTGTGCTCGTAACGCACTCCGCCCACCCAACGAGGAATCTTGTAAAGGGATCCGAATGAGGTAGGCCAGTCAGGAACCGAAAGCCCCGCGTCATTGCTGGTGACCAGCGCTCCGGCAACCAAAAGACAAAACGTAATACAGGCAATCAATACCGCGAACCGGTGATGGGCAGCGTTATACGGGGTCGAAAGCGACTTCAGGGCGAGCTCCTCGAAACTGGGCTTCCTGCCGCGCGCCGCCACTACAGACGAGTCCAGTGGCAACTCGCGAACTACATATTTTATCTGAACCTACTGCGCTTTGTAACTTATATCCAAAGTTTTCTTGTCTTTCGCGCCCAGCGTGATCTGCTGGTCCTGTTCGCCCAGCTTTTCCTGCACAAAAGCAACCGTGTAGGTGCCCGGGGGCAAACCTGCGATCTCAAATTTTCCATCCGCATCCGTGACCGCATAAAAAGGGCTCGCAACCACGTTCACATACATCTTCATCCATGGATGCTGATTGCACTTGATCGGCAGCATGATCTCCGGCCGGTCAAAACTTTTCTCAATGGGCGTGGCCTTCGGCATCTGCGATTCATTCCACTGCGCATTCTGCATCCCAATCGCGTGGACATTGTGCTCGGTTGGATCGTCGTTTCTGATGTCAAGCTTCTGACCGGCCATCACCCCCGCCACGTGCGGCCGGTAGCGGCATCCGGTTTGATCAATCACGACCGTATTCGCCGGCGCAGGAAATGTCCGGTTGCCGAGCCCGTCTTTCACATACACGAATACATTAGCCAGCTTGCCGCTATTCACCACAACCGTTTCCGCCTTATTGTCGCCCTTGCAAGCCGGATCATTGCTCATGTCAATCGGGACCATCTCCGGCGCAGTCCCGTCAAAATGCACGGTCCCGCTCACCGAAGCCACGGTCGCCGGATCAATCGGCACAGGCGGAGGCCCCGAGGGCGTTGCCGCATGCGATTGCTCGCTGCTCTTTTGCTGATTGCAAGCTGTCAATACACAGAACCCAAGAAGAGGAACGAAAAATGTGAGGAGTAGTTTTAAGCGCATGATCTTAAAAATATATTTTCCAAATGTGACCTGAAGCTATGTCAGAAGTCGGGTTTTTATTCGGTTTCGGGAAGGGCACGACTTTAGTCGTGCCGACAAGCGGCACTATATCGAGGGCTTTAGCCCCTGAGGGCCGCCCTGCATCGCCGCAATAATCGAATCCGCAAATTCCGAAGTCCCCGCCTTGCCGCCCGCATCTTTCGTCAGCAAATCCCGATTCCGATAAACCGCCTCCAGCGCCACCCGAATCTTCTCCGCCGCGTCGTGCTCGCCCAAATGATGCAACATCAACAAGGACGAACGCAGCAAAGCCGTCGGGTTGGCCAAATTCTTCCCCGCAATGTCCGGCGCCGATCCGTGCACGGCCTCAAAAATCGCGCACTGCTCTCCTAAATTCGCGCTCGGCACTAGGCCTAGCCCGCCGACAAACGCCGCGCAAAGATCAGAAATAATGTCGCCATACAAATTTTCCATCACCAGCATGTCGTATTGATATGGATTCATCACCAGCTGCATGCAGGCGTTGTCCACAATATGCTCGGCGTAAGTAATCTCCGGATACGACTGCGCCACCGTCCGCGCACATCGCAAAAATAGCCCATCCGAAAGCTTCATAATGTTTGCTTTGTGGATGGCGTGGATCTTTTTGCGCCCGTTCTTTTTCGCGTAGGCGAAGGCGAACTTGGCAATCCGCGTGGAAGCCTTCTCGGTGATGATCTTCAGGCTCTCTACCACGCCCGGCACAACTTCATGCTCAATTCCCGAATAAAGGCTCTCGGTATTTTCGCGGACAATAATCAGGTCCACATCGGGATAGCGCGTGGGCACATGCGGCAAATTTTGAATGGGCCGGAAGTTGGCGTACAGCTCAAACTTCTTGCGTAATTGCACGTTAATGCTAGAAAATCCGCCGCCGACCGGAGTCCCAATCGGCCCCTTCAGCCCAACGTGCGTCCGCTCAATGGATTCGATCAGCTCTTTGGGAATGTACTCGTGATATTTTTCGAAGGCTTCCGCCCCCGCCAAGAAAGTTTCCCACTCAAACTTCACCCCGGTCGCTTCCAGAATGCGCACTACCGCCTGCGTCACTTCCGTGCCGATACCGTCCCCGGGAATAAGAGTGATCTTATGGGCCATATCTGAATAGGCGTTTTCTAAAACAGGCCATCTCTGAACATCGGCAAAATCACCGATGTCTTTATGGTTTATCTTTCTAAGCCTACTGCGTCCGCACCCCGCCCTTCGGACGCGTCTCTGCCGCTGCCGCCGCCGATTCCTTGGTCTTGAGCAGGTCTTTCAACTCCGTCATGAACTCCTGCACGTCCTTAAAGTCCAAATACACCGACGCGAAGCGCACATACGCCACCTTGTCATAGCGCCGCAGCCGGTTCATGATGAGCTCCCCGACCTCGCTGGTTTTGCGATCCCGCTCCGCCGACTCAATCACGAAGCCTTCGGCCTCATTCACAATCTGCTCCAGCTTGCTGATCGGTACCGGACGCTTCTCGCAGGCGCGCAGCAATCCGTTCAGGACTTTCTGGCGGTCAAATTTCTCCCGCCTTCCGTCCTTCTTCACAACCATGTAGGGAATTTCGTCAATGCGCTCGTAGGTGGTAAACCGCTTCTCGCACTTCAGGCATTCGCGGCGGCGCCGGATGGAATCCGCTTCCTTGCTCTCCCGCGAATCCACTACTTTGTCATTTTCATGACCGCAAAAAGGGCACTTCATGTTTTAGAAATTCGAGGCTTGCATTTGAATATCGGGTTAAATTGCATTGTAACAGGCGGGAGAGACCACAAAGTTACATCTGCATATTCCTTCACTGTGATGGAGGTACCGCCGCCGCAACGTCTTCGGCCTGCTGGCTCGCTGCGGAAAGTTTGCGCAGCGAAAGCCGCTCAAATTGCGCTAGAACCAGCCCCACCGGGACGACAGACACAAACGTCGCCAGCCATAAAAGAATGCCGCAATTCGCCGCCAGTTCATGGGACACATTAAAGATGTGCTGCAACGCCGAAATCGTTCCCAACTGCGAGCCGCCGCCCACCCCCGGCAGTTGAATCAACGATCCCACCATGCTCGAACCCATTAGCGGGAAAACTTTGGAAAACGAAAGCTGCTGCAGTGACGTTCCATACGACCGCACCACTTCCAGGTAAGCGCCCGCGATGCATGCCCACATCACCAGCGACACGCCGCAGATTTCCAGAAAAGCCCGTGGCCCATGGATCGTATCCAGCCCACGATGAAAATCCCGCAGCTTCTGAGATATCCGATGCCCAACCTCCGCCGAAAACCGCCGCTCCACCCACGTCGAGATTCCCTCTCCATAGCGCGACACCAGAATCGCGCCAAACGAAACCCCCGCCGCCAGCCCGATAAATAAAAATCCAAAAACTTGAACGCCTCTGTATTCGGCGATGGAATGCAACGCAGTGCCGGGATAAAAAATTGCGAACGTTAAAAGCACGGTGAACGCGCCAATATCAAAAATGCGCTCCACCGTCCATACCGCCATCTGGTAGGAAAAACTCAGGCTGGTGCGCACCGCGATTAGATACGGACGAATCAACTCTCCCGGCCGGCCCAGGATGGCAAGGCCCGTGAAGCCGATCACCGTCGGAGCCAGCAACGACGTCGCGGAGACGTCCCTGCGGATTCCGCGCAGAAAAATCTTCCAGCGCAGCGCCCGCAGGTAATAGCTCACATAAATGAAAGCGACCGCCGCAAGAATGCGTGCCGGGCTGATGTGCTTCCACTGGGTCCAGAAGATAGGCCAGTCGAAATTCTTCCAGGTGCGGAATTGCAGGTAGACGAGCGCCGCCAGCACCACGGTGATCCCGCCATAAATCAAAAGTCGTTTTCTGTCCATTGGTTTTAACTGTTTAGCTGGGAATCTATTGTTCTGCGCTCAGTGACTTAGGCTATCGGCACGTTCCGCTAGGCTATCTTTCGATTTCTTATATGCCATCCAGAGAAAAATGGCTATAGGCAGTAGTATTCCGATGAGTAAACCGTTCATGATATAGAACCCGCGCAGGTATCTAAGTTGGGCATGCGCGATAAGCAAAGCATTGAACCCAAAAAGCAATAGGCCTGCAATTCCTAAGATAATTTTAGCGCTGTGTCCCCATGGCCAAACGACGGAAATGAGTAGGGCTATAACCATTCCTGCCAATAAGTTTTTGAAGAAATAGAGGAAATTGATCACAGAGAGGGAATGAAGATATTCGATATGGGTCATCCCGAATATATCCAATCCAACCCCCAACAATATAATCAATCCTGCCAATGTTGCTGGGTGCCGCAAGTTGAACTCGGCCTTCATGAAAGAGGGGCTAAGAAGCAAGATTGCTCCTAAAATCTCTATGGAGAGAAAAATTTTATTCGCGGTACCGAAAGGCATCCGGAAAACACGCAAAGCCTTCTTATCGCCTTGCTCGGCAGCTTTACGGAACCATCGATTGGCCTCCGCATAGTCTCGTGGAACTCCCTTAGCGGAGTAATACATATAACCGAGATCGTATTGGGCCTTTGCATAACCCTGATCTGCGGCTTTGTGATACCAGCGAAAAGCTTCAGGGTAGTCTTGCGGCACGCCCTCGCCGTAGTAATACATCCCACCAAGAACGTATTGGGCTTCTTTTTCGTTTTGGTCTGCGGCTTTTTTGCACCATAGAAGCGCCTGTGCGTTGTTTACTGGAACCCCTTCGCCGCGGCGATACATGTAACCGATAGCATATTCTGCCTTCGCATCGCCTTGATCGGCGGCCTTACTGTACCAGCGAAACGCCTCCACATAGTTTTGTGGCACTCCTTGGCCGTGGTAATACATGTGGCCGAGCAATGATTCTGCTTTGGCATCACCTCGCTCGGCCTGCGCGCGGGCTGCGTTCGCCGACGCAACGAGCTTTCGCTGATGAGATACTTTTTTGTAGGTATGCCAAGTGACCACCGCGCCGCCAATCGCAGCTGCGCATGCAATAGCAGTTACAGTTCTCTGGAATGAGGTCATTTAACTATGACCAACTCTCGAGCTACACGATTTCAAGTTTTCAACTACGTGGGAAACTTGCCCACATTCTTCAGCCCTTCTTCGCGTTCGGTGGTTGGCTTGCGGCCGTCTTCTCTGGGCGCGGAGCCGGTTTCTTTTTCGCTTTCGCCGCCCGCTGCTCGGCCAACTTCTTCCTGTTGTAATCGCGAATAATCCGAGCCACATAAGCCCGCGTCTCATAATAAGGAGGCACGCCGCCATATTGCTGCACACGCAAAGGCCCCGCATTGTAAGCCGCAAGCGCCTTGGCCAAATCGAAGTTGTATTTTTCCAGTAGCTCCCGCAGATACCGCGTGCCGCCTTCCACATTCGATTGCGGATCAAACGCGTTGCCCACTCCCAGCGTCGCCGCCGTCTGCGGCATCAACTGCATCAGCCCCTGCGCGCCTTTAGGCGAGACCGCATGGACCTTAAAATCACTCTCCGCCCAAATCACACTGTTCACGAGGTCGGGATCAATATTGTGCCGCCCGCTGGCCTCGCTTACCATGCCGCTCAAATTAATATTCGCGGGTGTCTTGTTCGTCACAGTCTTGGCCGGTAGGTTCACCGGTAATGCGGTAGCGGGTTTAGGCAAAATCTGAGGCGCGCTTTGCGCAGCCGCCGGAGTCAAATCCTCTTCAAAGTGATCAATCTGTGCGGTCGGAACATCCACATAACTGCCATCGGCGCTGGTGTACAAGCGTGTATTGCTGCCGACCACCACATGCCGCTCGTGCAGAATAGAAAATCCGTTTCGCAGGATGGCGATTTGCGATCCGAATGCCAGGCAGGGAAGCGCCAGCGCCATCGCAACAATTGCTCTGATAAAAGAATTCACAATAAATCTACACAGTCACGCGCGGGCCGCCCAAAACCTGCCGCACCGCCGCCGCAACTCCATTCTGATCGTTGGGTAAAGTGACCGCCCAGCCCTTGCACCTGAGCTCAGCCACTGCATTCCCCATGATAAACGGCACACCCGCAAAGGCAAGCATTTCTATGTCGTTATGATTGTCACCGATGGCCATGACCTGCTCCCGCGCAATGTTCCGGTGCCGCGCCCATCGCTCCAGCGCATGTCCCTTGGAGCATCCCTCATTTAATACATCTACAATTGAAAGATCCCGCAGCGGATACTCCGTCCTCAGCACCGTGATCTCTTTCTCCAGCCCACTCTCGCGCAAAACTTCCAAGGTCTGTTTCATACGTTCCATCGGCCCGCAAAACATCGCCTGCACCGGATCCCGCGTAAGCGCGCGCTCAATCGGCACCACCAACTCAATGGACGCGATGTTCTTTTCCAGCCACTTCTTGATGCTTCCTTCCAGCTCCAACATGTGTTCCAGCACAATCGCGCCCTTGGTTTCCTGGTCAAAGGTCAAAACAGTTTGCCCCCGGAACTCACGCATCGCTGTGCACAATTTCTTGCAGGTCTCCACGGGAAGCATGTCGCGATGAAATGTCTCCCCCGCCATGGATCGCGTAATCGCCCCGTTTGAGCTGATAAGCCAAAGGTCAAATCCCAGCAACTCCGCAATCGGACACGCGAACGCGTGCCGCCGTCCGGTGACCAGCAAAATTTCCACTCCCGCAGCATGAGCGTCGCGAAGTGCCTCCAGGTCAACGGGAGAAATCTCAAATTGCGGGTTTAGCAGGGTGCCATCAATATCACTGGCCAGAAGGCGGATGGGAGGAGTCACTGCATGGATTCTAGCATCGTGCATGCTGCGGATTCCCAGGCCAACTTCGCGAATGCCAGTGTTATATTCTGTTCAGGAAATGGGATCACTGTTCTTTTTTTTCGCGTCGTGGTGGGGCTTTCTGCTGGAAGCAATCGCCATCATCCACTTCATCCGCCGCCGCCCCGATTTTTACTGGCTCTTCGTCATCATCTTTCTTGGCTGGATCGGCGCCGTCATCTACATCCTCGTGGAAATGGTGCCTGACGCCGGACTCGCCCGCCAATCCTTCAAAGTGTTTCCGCGCCGCCGCCGCATCCGTGAACTGCAATCTGAAATTCTAGACAACCCCTCAGCAGGAAACTACGAAGAGTTGGGAGATTTGAATTTAGAAGAAGGGAATTACGCCCAGGCGCGCCAGTGCTATAACAAAGCGCTTTCCATCCGCACGGATTCTCCTGACCCCTTTTACCGCCGTGGCGTCGCCGCAACCCTCATGGGCGATTTCACCGCTGCCGTGCCAGACCTGGAACATGTCGTCACACAGGACGCTCAATACGACTTCTATCGCGCTGCCGGATTGCTCGCCCACTGCTACGCCCATACCTGCCAGCCGGAAAAGGCCGAGGCACTCTTTCAGCAGGTAACCAGAATTTCCACCATGTCGGAAACTTATTACAACTACGCGGCATTCCTCGCCCAGCAGAATCGCAATGCAGAAGCCCGCGAGTGGGCGCAAAAACTCCTCGACAAGCGCCGCACCATGCCCGGATATCTCGCGCGCCGCGAGCGTCCTTGGTTCCGCAAAGCCAACAGCATGCTGCGGCAATTGCCCGCCTGACTTCGCACGTCCCGAAAAATTCTCCGGTTCGTGCTACATTTCCCTCAGCGGAGCCTATGGAACAGCGCCTCATCCTTATAGATTTGCTCATCAAGCTGGGCATGGCCGCCGCTCTCGCCAGCGCGCTCATCCGCTCCGTTGAATTCAAGTCATTGCTCTACCGCAATGACCGCTCCTTGAAGCAGCGTTTTTATCTGGTCCTCTGGTTATGTTTCGCCGAATGGCTGGGGATATTCCTGATTCTCGGACTGGGCAAGTGGACCCGCTTCAGCGCGCAAGGCTACTTTGCCGGAGATTTGGCTTTCGAAACCATTATTCTGCTCGGGGTTTTAGGCGGCCGTTTTTCCGGCGCGATCGGCGGAGTCCTACTCTCGCTGCCCGCCGTCTTCCAACACCAGTGGATGACTCTTCCTCTCTACGCTTTAGTCGGATTCATCTGCGGCCAGTTGCGCATGCTCTCCGCCAACCATGAGGAAATCTGGTCCTTTTCGCCTTTTAATTATCTCAGCATCGTCCGCTGGTTCCGGCGCAAACTGCCGCGCCTGCGCTTTTTCGATTGGCAACTCTGGTTCCTGTTCACCATTGTTGCCCTCCGCTTTTTGTATTCAGAATTCGTCCACGTCTTTCCCAAACTGACTTACGGCGTCGAAAGCCCCAGCCTCTGGCTGGATGCTCTTCTCTACGCCACCTCTGTCCTGGTCATCGTGATCCAGTTGAAAATCTGGAACAGCGTTCGCCTGCAAATCAAATTAGAAGAGCAGCAGCGCATGCTTCTGCATGCCCGCATTGAGGCCCTGAAGAACCAGATCAACCCTCACTTCCTTTTCAATACGCTTAATTCCATTTCGTCGCTCGTGCGCTTCGACCCCGATACCGCCCGCGGCCTAATCCTTAAGCTGGCCACCATCCTGCGCCGTCTCCTCCATAGCACCGACGCCTTCGTGCCCCTGCGCGACGAAGTCGAATTCATTGACAACTATCTCGATATTGAAGTCGTCCGTTTCGGCCGTGACAAATTGCAGGTTGTCAAAGATCTCGATCCGCAATCGCTCGACGTCATGGTGCCCAGCATGTTGCTCCAGCCCTTGGTGGAAAATTCCATCAAGCACGGTCTCTCTTCAAAGTTGGAAGGCGGCAGCATTCACTTGCGCAGCCGCATCACCACGACCGGATTGACCATTGAAGTGGAAGATGACGGCATCGGCATGGGCGCGGCGCAGTTGCTCGAAAAGCCCACCGGACTCGGCGGCACAGGAATTGGCATGGCCAATGTGGCCGAACGCCTAAAAGTTCTCTACGGTGAAACCGCGCGCATGACAGTGGAAAGTCCTT
>JANWKU010000004.1 GCA_025451215.1 Terriglobales bacterium | reverse complement strand
TAGAAGGTAGTTGGTGCCTTCAATCACATATTTTTCCGGATGAACCAGAGCATCCTGCAGGTTGTCGTAGGAAAGATGGAAATCGCAGCCGAGGCTCAGTTGCGGCCCCAGGCTCGCGCGCTGCCGCAGTTCCTCTACTAGATTGCTTAGTGATTGTCGGTCATACGTGTAGCGATCATTGGCGTGCGGGGTGGCCACGATGTGTTCAATGCCATCCGCCGCCGCCATGCGAAACATTTCCAGCGACATCTCCCAGGACTTGGAGCCGTCGTCAACTTGAGGAAGGATATGGCAGTGAATATCAATCACGATTACTGACCATAACGCTCGTTCATGAAGTCAATAATGGAAGCGTAAGCCTGTGATAATTGCCGTTCCTCGGGCAAGAAAACGACGCGGAAGTGCTGTGTGCCGGGTTTCTGTCCGAACCCGGAGCCGTGCACTACGAGCACATGCTTCTGGCGGCAAAGTTCTTTCACGAACGTTTCATCGTTCTCCGGGATGTTAATTTTCGGAAAGGCATAAAATGCGCCGCGAGGAGCCACGCAACTGATGCGCGAGTTTGAATTACACGCTTGCATCGTAATGTCACGGCGGCGGCGCAATTTTTCCCGGACTCCCGCCAGATGGTCCTGCGGGCCTTCGAGCGCCGGCTTGATCGCATACTGCTCAGGATGGTTCGCGCACAGGCGAGCCCGCAACAGGCGATGGATTCCTTCAATGTAAGGCTTTACCGCCGCTGCGTCGCCGCTGACAATGCCCCAGCCAATGCGCCATCCCGGTGCAAGGTAGTTCTTTGACAAGCCGCCGAAAGTTACCACTGGCACATCCGGAGCTACCGCGCCGATGGAAAGGTGTTCATCGCCGTCGAGCATCAGCTTGTCGTAGATCTCGTCGGCAAAGATGATCCAATTGTTGCGCCGCGCGAGTTCCGCGATCTCCTCCAGCATCTTCCGTGTGCAAACCGCTCCGGTAGGATTGTTGGGATTGATCAGGACAATGCCGCGTGTCTTTGAGGTGGCTTTGCTCTTCGCATGGACCAGGTCAGGTTGCCAGCCGTCGTCTTCATTCAGGAAGTAAGGATTCAATTCGATATCCAGCTTCGCCAGCACTGCGGTATACAGCGGGTAATCGGGAACAGGAGTGAGGATATTTTCCCCCGGATTCAGCAAAGCGGTGAGCGCAAGGTCCACGGATTCGCTGGCGCCCGAGGTAACGAATACGTCCTGGATGCTGGTAAAGCCGCGGCTCTCTGCTTCATTACGGATCGCCGTAAGAGCTGCGGGGATTCCCGGCGACGGAGCATAGCCGTTTTTGTTTTCTCGCATGGCTTTATAAACCGCCTCGATCATGTGCGGAGGCGTGACGAAGTCGAACACATTGGGATTGCCCACGTTGAGATACAGAACTTCATGCCCTTGCCGCGCCACATCGTCGGCGATTAGCGCCAGATCGCGGATTGCATAGCGGACGTTATCCAGCCGTTTCGCGGCGGCGATTTCTTTGGATTGAGTGATGGGCATGGCTACTAAGATTTTAACCGCAGTGGACGCGGGGGACGCAGAGAAATTCTAAAATCGGGTAATCGTCTTTTTGGATCAAAGATCAGCAAAAAGTGTTTTTCTTCGATTGCTCCCCGTTCTCTGCGTGCTCGGCGGTTAAAAATGCCTATTCAGCCCGGTCAATCTGCGCGCGTTGCAGGCGGTCGGAATAATCCACATACACAGCCTTCCATTGCGTGTAGAAGTCAATCGCGCCGACGCCGCCTTCGCGATGGCCATTGCCCGTCTGATTTACTCCACCGAAGGGCAAATGGACTTCGGCGCCAATTGTGGGGGCATTGATGTAAGTAATTCCCGCGTGCAGATCGCGCATGGCGGCGAAGGCTTTGTTTACGTCCTTGGTGTAAAGCGAGGTTGAGAGGCCGTATCTGGTGTCGTTGGCGATCTCCATGGCGTCTTCCAGGCCGTCGCAAGGAATAATGGCCACCACCGGGCCGAAAATTTCTTCTTGCGCGATCCGCATCTTTGGATCTACATCCACAAACACCGTGGGTTCCACGAAATATCCGTACTGATAATCGCCCTTGTCCAGGCGATGTCCGCCGCACTTCAGCTTCGCGCCTTCGCGTTGGCCGATTTCCATGTAGCTTAAGTCGCGGTCCATCTGTTCGCGGTTGATGGCCGGGCCCATTTCAGTTTTCTCGTCCAGGCCGTTGCCGACTCGAAGCTTTTGCGCCCGTTCCACGAAGCGGTCCACGAATTTGTGGTAAATGCCTTTCTGAATGATGATGCGGCTGGTGGCCGTGCAACGCTGGCCGGTAGTGCCGAAGCCACCCCAGATTCCGCCCTCAATGGCGAGATCAAGATTGGCATCGTCAAGGACGATCATGGGGTTCTTCCCCCCCAGCTCAAGCGAGCAGTGTTTGAAGTTCTGCGCGGCGGCCGTGCCTACCATGCGGCCAACTTCGGAGGATCCGGTGAAGGAAACGGCGTCCACGTTCGGATTCTCGACAATCGGAGCGCCCGCCTCGGGACCAAATCCAGTCACAATGTTGATCACGCCTTTCGGCAATCCCGCATCCATAAGCACGCGGACTAAATTGAAAGTGGAAAGCGGGGTATCCTCGGCGGGCTTAATGACACATGTGTTGCCACAAACGATGGCGGGAAGTAGCTTCCAGGAAGGAATGGCCATGGGGAAATTCCACGGTGTAATCATTCCGCAAACGCCGACCGGATTACGTACCGCCATGGCGAATTTATTGGGCAACTCCGACGGTGTGGTGGGGCCGAACAGTCGCCGTCCTTCTCCCGCCATGTAATAAGCGGTGTCCGCCGCCTCCTGTACGTCGCCGCGAGTTTCCGCCAGCACCTTGCCCATTTCGCGCGTCATGTCACGAGCGAAAACGTCTTTTTGCTCCAGCAGCAGTTCGGCGGCGCGAAAAACAATCTCCGCGCGGCGGGGGGCCGGCACCAAGCGCCACTTGGCAAAGGCGCGCTTAGCGGCTTCCACGGCAGCTTCCACATCGGCCTTTCCTGACTTCTGGAAGATGCCGATCACGTCACGCGTGTCGGCCGGATTCAGATTTTCAAAAGTCTGTCCCGTAGTGGATTCCAACCATTCTCCGTCAATCAGATTGCGATAAACGTTTGGGCGGGACGCGTCGCCTTCGAGTGGTGAACGAGTGAGAGTGTCGGTAGCCATAGGATTGCGTGCCTCTTTTCTACGTTTCTTTTTTGATGCTACAACCGCAATTAAGCACCAGCAAGAATCCTGAGAAAAAACCCAAGGACCGGCCTGGGCCGAACCAAAACAGGATAGTTACTAAGGATTAATGGCTGGGGTGAATTGCCTATACCTGCTGATTAGGCCCTATGGTAGTCTCAAAACACCCTATATTCTCTTGTATTTGGCGGGTTTTCGGTGCCTTTGGCGTCTCAAAACAGCAAGCCGAGCATTCAGATTGCCTGGAAGACGGTTACGTACCGCAGCGTTGCGCTGGCGATACTCGCCGTCCTGGGATTGTTCTTTGCTGGCTTGCATCTAGCCTTTCCTCAATTCACCGACAATGGCGTAAAAGCAGTGGGCGGGTTTGCCACGCTTCTGCTGGAAAAGGTGGCAGGGGCGGCTGGAACTCCGGTCCGCTCCGCGACCATGAACAACCAGCAGGCGCATATCACGGCGCTGGATGGCACGGTCCGCATCAAAAAAGCCAGCAGCAACAGTTGGGTGGTGGCCGATTACAGCGTTCCGCTAGAAAAGGGCGACGTGATTCAGACCGGCTCCGAGGGTATGGCTAAGATCGTCTTCAATGACGGCACCAATTACACGGTAAAACAGGATTCTTTGATCGCGATTGAGGAAAACTCCGCCAACGAACAGCAGCAAACCAATGTGGCCGTCGCGGTAAGCACCGGCACGGTAGACCTTTCCACTGGCACTTACACGCAGGGATCGAAGTCGCAAGTCATTGTGGACGGCGCGACGGCATCGCTCGCTCCCGAGAGCGCCGCGATGGTCCACAATGATCCCCACACCGACCAGCATGAAATCCTGCTGAAAAAGGGTGCTGGAGACGTGGAACGCAATGGCGAGGTGGTGCACCTGGCTGACTGGGAAAAGGTCAGCTTTGCCGGCCAGACGGGCAAGATGGACAAGGTCAGGGAAATCGGGCCGCCATCACCCATCTCTCCAGCCAACATGAGCCCTATTTTCATGCCGTCCGGAGGTAGCACGGTCGAATTTTCCTGGACGACCATGGCCAATGCCACAGGATACCGGTTGCAGATTTCGCGGAATCCCTATTTTTCCTCCACCATCGTGGACCGCAAGGTCAAAGCGGCGGATGTGGTGGTTTCGGGGCTGACCGAAGGCGCATATTACTGGATGGTGCAGTCCTTTGACGCCGGAGGTAAGGAATCGCTGGGCAGCGACAAGAACCGCTTTACGATCATTGCTAAGACTGCGGATTCCGGTTCTATTAGCCTGGATCTGGACCCCTTTGTGCAGCACGGGCATGTGATTGAGCTGACGGGAAAGACCGAAGCAGGGGCGCGCGTGATGGTCAATGGGCATGAAGTTCCATTGGTGGGCGCCGACGGGACGTTCCATTTCTTTACTCCGCCGCTGGCGACCGGAGAGAGTGTGATTACGGTGACGGCGCAGGATTCAAAAGGCGGAGTGAACACCGTACAGAAAAAGATATTGATCCAGTAGTGACTAGGATTTAGTTTCTGCCTTAGGGGCAGGAACTTTCGTTTAGAGTAAAAGAACCAAATATCACATAGAATATAGACCGGACTATTGCCGATAAAGTAGATAACCGTCCGGCAAACAGGCCGATCCAGAGAGCAGAGAGAACTTTTCGGATATGTCATCCAACGGCTTCCACAAAAACGGATCGCGCATGCACAACCTGCGGTCGCTATTCAGCATGTTCTCCAGCGACCTCGCGATTGATCTAGGCACGGCCAACACATTGGTCTATGCGCGCGGCAAGGGCATCGTCGTGAATGAGCCTTCCATCGTGGCCCTCAACAAAAACAACGGCGAAGTTGAAGCTGTAGGCAAAGAAGCCAAAGAAATGCTGGGACGGACTCCGGGGAACATCGTCGCCATCAAACCGATGAAAGATGGCGTGATCGCCGACTTCAAAGTCACCGAAAAAATGTTGAACTATTTCATTCAGAAGGCGCACAACCGCAAGATGCTGGTGCATCCTCGGATCGTGATTGGCGTTCCTTCGGAAATTACCCAGGTGGAAAAGCGCGCGGTCATGGATTCCGCTTATCGCGCGAAAGCCAGTGAAGTGCATCTTGTGGAACAGGCGATGGTTGCCGCCATCGGCGCGGGCCTGCCTATCACGGAGCCTTCCGGAAATATGGTTGTGGATATTGGCGGCGGCACCACCGACATTGCGGTGATTTCGCTCAGCGGTATCGTTTATTCGCGTTCCGTCCGCATGGCTGGTAATCAGATGGATGAAGCCATCATGAATTACCTGAAGCGGAAATATAACCTTTTGGTCGGGGAGCGCACGGCGGAGCAGATCAAGATGGAAATCGGCTCTGCATATCCGCTGGACAAGCCGTTGACCATGGAAATCAAGGGCCGTAACCTGATTGAAGGCGTGCCCAAAACGATCACCGTGGATGACAGTGAAATTCGCGAAGCCTTGAGCGAGTGTGTTTCCACCATCATGAACGCGATCCGTGTGGCGCTGGAACGTACGCCGCCCGAACTTTCGGCGGACATCAGCGATCGCGGCATCGTGCTGACCGGAGGCGGCGCATTGCTGAAGAACCTCGACAAGCGCATCCGGGAAGAAACCGGATTGCCGGTTTCAATCGCCGACGATCCGCTGTGCAGCGTGGTGCTGGGCACGGGTAAAATGCTTAGCGACTTCAAGCTGCTGCGAAAAATTTCGATCGAGTAAATCACGTCGTTGGTCGTTCGTCATTCGTCGTTGGCCAGAATAGATGCCATGAAGGAATTGGCTTTGAAAACGGCTGGCGGCTAACGACTAACGATCAACGACGATTCTGTTTTTTATGGAAAATCTTCTCACCCGATACCGTAACGTCAGCATTCTCGTCGGTGTCTTATTCGCTCAGATACTGGGGCTTGCCATCCAGGTGCGGCGGGTCAAAGAAAACGAATCCACTCTGCTCATCCGGGTTTGGACCGTCACCGCGATTACCCCGCTGGAAAAGGGAATTGTCGGGCTGGAATCAGGCATGGGGAATTTGTGGCACAACTATCTCTATCTTCGTGGCGTGCGCAAGGAGAATCGCGAGCTTAAAGAAGAAATCCAGCAACTGCGGTTGAACGAAGTGCGCATCAGCGAAGACGCGCAGCAGGCCCACCGCTTGCAGGTGCTGCTGGGATTTAAAGAGCAATATCTCTCCAAGACGGTGGCCGCGCAGGTGATCGGCTCCGGAGGGAGCGACCGGTCACGGGTGGTTTTCATAGACAAGGGAGAAGACGCCAAGTTGCTTGCGGAGATGCCCGTCATCACCGCCGACGGGATTGTTGGCAAGGTGGTACGCGTGTTCGCGCACAGTGCGCAAGTGCTGCTGGTCAATGACGAAAATAGCGGCGCGGGAGCGATTCTTGAAAAATCGCGGCTCCAGGGAATTCTTAAGGGAACTCCCGTGGGAGGATTGATTCTGGACAAGGTCATGTCAGACGAGCAAATACAACCGGGAGACCGTGTCCTCACCAGCGGCGGCGACGGAATATTTCCCAAAGGCATGCCGGTGGGTACGGTAACGCAAGTTTCGAAGGGCAAGGATTCATTTCTCAATATTCGGATCAAGCCTGCGGCCGACCTCAGCAAGCTGGAAGAAGTTCTGGTCATTACCAAGCAGGAAGAAAAAGAGCCTGCCGTCGCAGATGCGGGCAACGAGCGCGCGTCCGATATTTTGTCCCGTCGGTTGCCGTCAGTTCCCGATCAACCGCCTGCGGCACCCGCTCATTCTGGCGCGGTTGCCCCCAAGACAAATGCTACGACCGCTTTACCTTCTGCTTCGACTGCGGCTCATTCGTTTGCGGGGGCGCAACCCGCTTCGTTGGCAGGATCTGCCACGACGGCACCTAAATTGTCGGCGCCGAAAACGGCCGTGCCTAACCCGCGCGCAACGCAGCCTCCGGCGAATGTTCCGGTATCGGCCCCGTCCACGACCGAAAACCCAGGCAATGGTCAAACCGTAGTGAAGACAATTACTGATGACGCTACGACGTCGGTTCCGGTAAAGCCTATTGTGAAGAGCCCAGCCTCTTCCGCGAACCCACAATCGAAGCCAACGCAGCCGGAAAGCGACCAGCAATAACGTGCCGATTACCTATACATCCGGCGAGCAGATTGAGGTTTACCGCTTTAATCTTCCTATTACGGTTCTGGTGCCGCTACTGGCCTTGTTCCTTCAAGCATTTTTGTCCTGGAAGCTGCCCTTCTTCTCGATCTTTGATTTACCTCTGCTGGTGGTGATTTTTTTCGCCGTGGCGCGGCGCAGCCAGGTAGGTGGGATGCTGACCGGCAGCATCATCGGATTGCTGCAAGATTCGCTCACGCAGTTGCCGCTGGGCGTTTACGGCATTGCGAACACGGTGGTGGGTTATGGGGCCTCGTCACTGGGGGTACGGCTGGACGTTGAAAACGCCGGTGCGCGTTTTCTGGTCACGCTTTTCTTTTTCGCCGTGCATGAGATTGTTTATTTTTCCGTGGCGCGAGGGCTGGTAAGACTCGATTTAAGGTGGAACTGGCCGCATGAAATCGCCGCGGCATTTGCCAATGCTGTGCTAGCGGTGCTGTTGTTTGCGATGCTTGACCGATTTAAGCAGAGAACGTAAGGCAATGCGTGATACCGAAGCATTGAACACCATGGGCCAGGCCCAGGACTGAATTTATGTTTGTCCGCGATGAAAAAGTCTCGCCGATCCGCATTACCGCGACGCAGTACATCATCCTCGCCATTTTTTTAGTACTGGCTTACGGACTGTGGCGATTGCAGGTCTGGCAGAGCGATTACTACTCGTCGCAAGCGGAAAAAAACAGTATTCGCGATGTGCCTATTCTCGCTCCACGCGGGCAGATCTTTGACCGCGAAGGGCGCATCATCGTGGACAACTATCCTTCGTTCACGGCGCTCCTGCTGCGCGACTCATCGCGCGATTTGAATGCGGACGCGGACCTCATCGCCAAAGGCCTGCATATGGACCCCAAGGACGTCCGTGAGCGAATCAAGCATTTTTCTTCCATGCCGCAGTACCAGCCGATTTATTTGAAAGACGACGTCACGCCGGATGAACTGGCGTTCATCGAAGCGCACCGCAATGAGTTGCCCGAGCTCGATACGCTCATGGCCTACCGCCGCCTCTATCCGCGCAATGGCTTTCTGGCCCACTTGATCGGCTATGTGGGAGAGGTTAGCGAGAACATGCTCAACCAGCCGCAGTGGGACCTCTACAACCCCGGCGACGTTGTCGGAAAATCGGGTGTGGAGTTGCAATACAACTCGACCCTGATGGGCGTCAACGGGTCGCGGCAGGTCGTGGTCAATAGCCACGGCAAAGAAGTAGGAGAGCTGGACGAAAAGCCCGCAGTTTCAGGCAAGCCGATTAAATTGACGATAGACGTGGACCTGCAGATCGCGGCGGAAGAGGCAATGCAGGGATGGAATGGCGCCTTGGTGGCGATGAATCCGCGCAATGGCGAAATACTTGCGATGGTGAGTCGTCCCACGTTTGATCCCAACGATTTTGCCGTCAGCGTTTCCAGAAAACAATGGGCCACGCTGGTGAACGACGAGAACCATCCGCTCTTGAATAAGGCCATCCAGGCGCAACTGGCCCCCGGGTCGACTTTTAAGATCATCATGTCGGTCGCGGGCTTGCAGGAGCATATTGCGCAGGACATGCATGTGCTCTGCAACGGCGGCGCGGATTTCTATGGCCACTACTACCACTGCCATGCGGTCCACGGCATGGTGGACATTACTAAGGGCATTTACCAGTCTTGTGACACTTTCTTCTATACGCTGGCGGAAAAACTGGGGATTGAACGGATCGCGAAGTATGCCACCATGTTCGGCTTGGGGCAAAAGACGGGCATTGATCTTCCGCAAGAAGTTTCGGGAGTTATGCCCTCGGAAGAATGGAAAATTCGCAACTTCAAAGAGAAATGGTTCGCCGGAGAAACCATCTCCGTGGGCATCGGCCAGGGTTCGGTGGCAGTCACACCGGTACAATTAGCGCGTGCTCTCGGGGGGATCGCCAGCGGCGGATTGCTTGTGCGGCCCCATGTGGCGTTCCCTCAGGACTTGCCGCCTAACGTAGTGCCTGCTTCGGCGGATGACGGAAAGATACAAGTACCGATTGATCCCAAGAACTGGGATTTGATTACGGATGCAATGGCGTTAGTGCCAAACCCCGGGGGCACCGCTGCTGGTTCGCATTTGGAAGGAATTGACTTCGCCGGCAAGACCGGAACGGCGCAGACGATTTCGGCCGCGGCGAAAGCAAAGTTGAAAGGCAGCAAGGCGCAATATAGAAACAACGCGTGGTTTGTGGGCGTCGAACCTCGCCGTAATCCTGAAATTGTGATTTGTGTTCTGCTGGAGCAGGGGGAAGAGGGGCCGGTGGCTGCTCGGGTGGTTTCCCGCGTCATCAAGGCCTACGTGGAAAAAGAACGGCGGCAGCCGCAGAGCGTAGCTGCAAGTCGTAAGAATCAGAAAGACAACGGAGAAGACGGTCAGGTCAAAAACACCAAAACCGACGTTGGTGCCGTGTGGACCTCGCCCGATGAAGATGGCGATCCGAATTTGCAGAGCGGTCATTTCTATCTTGATATTGACCACAAGCGGGCGCCGCTAGCGACGGCTGCCCCTGGACTGCGCTGAGCGACAGCGAAAAGAACTAGAGAACTGAAATGGCAAGATACGTCTCATTCCGTGATTTTGACTGGTGGCTTCTGATCTTTGTGTTCATCATCTGCGGCCTAGGGATAATGGAGATCCACAGCGCCACCGAGCATACGAAATTTGCCGGCTCCCACATAAAGCAGATCTATTGGGTGCTTGCCGGCGTGGGCAGCATGTTTCTGGTCAGCCTGTTCAATTACCAGGTGCTTTTGGAGCGGGCGCACTGGTTTTACATTGCGGCGGTGGCTTCGCTGATGATGGTGCTGGTTTTCGGCCAGAAATATCTGGGCGCGCGGCGTTGGGTGAAACTGCCGGGGGGAATTCACTTCCAGCCTTCCGAGTGGGTCAAGCTGATTTTAATTCTCGCCATGGCAAAATATTTCGCGGACTTGCGTCAGCGCGAACTTTCCTGGGCTGATTTCATTAAAGCGGGTGCGCTCATTGGCTTTCCCATGCTGCTGGTTCTCAAACAGCCGGATTTGGGGACCGCGCTCACTTACGTTCCGATTGCGGTGGTAGGAATTTTTCTTGGCGGATTGCAATTCAAACAGGGTTTCATTGTTGGATTGCTGGCTGCGATTGCCATTACGACGGTGTTCTTTCTTCCTAATGTCCACATTCTGAAGCAGTATCAGCGCGACCGATTGACGAACTTCATCCGGCCTGAGGCCGACAGCCAAGGTTCAGGCTACCAGGTGATGCAGTCAAAAATTGCCGTTGGTTCGGGGGGAATTTGGGGGAGCAGCAGCGGCACACAGACCCATTTGGCGTTTCTTCCTGTGCCGCAAACGGATTTTATTTTTGCGGCGTTCGCCGAAGAACATGGATTCGTAGCAGCGCTCGGGGTCCTGCTGTTATACTTTATAGTGCTGATGCGGCTCATCCAGAATGCGCAAACGGCGCCTGATCGCGCCGGCACATTCGTGGTGATGGGTGTGGTGGCGGTGCTAAGCTTCCACATCCTGGTCAACGTCGGCATGGTAGTCGGATTTATGCCAGTAACCGGAATAC
>JANWKU010000003.1 GCA_025451215.1 Terriglobales bacterium | reverse complement strand
GATGGGAATTTTTAATCCCAACCTCAAGCATCTTTAGAGTAAAGTTCGATAGGAATGCCATTCGAATGGCGGATGCTTTCAAAACTTTCAGCGCAGGAAGCACATCAGGCCATGCTCTAAGTTCCATCTAGGCCTGCGTGAGGCGATCTCGTTCTCCGCGGTGAGGTCGAGCTTCTGCGCACTTGCGGCAAAAACTAAAGCGTCTTCAGTGACTTTCCAAAAATCTTCATACTTCTGGGAAATAGAACGCAGCCACGTGTACTCAAATTGCCGTGTGCGCCAAGTGTTGCTGAGGTCCGAGCCCTTCCCCGGAAATAACTCTTCGGCTAGCACAAAAACAGGGCGAGGATCGAGAATGGGAAACGCATCGAACAAAAGCACTTTAAATCTGGTAACCGTCGCGCCAAGAGCACACGTGGTAATAGCAATGGACGACGGCAACATGGCCATTGCAAGACTTCCGGCGGTTAAGCCGACAAATTCCCGGCGGTTTGGAGACACAAGACTCTCCTAAAAGGAAATTCCTATCAACATAGCAGATTATTGAATGCAGAATATTTCTGCATTCTTACTCTTAATTCAGATCTATTTAGATTTTCTTAACTCTGCGCTGGCGGGTGCTGGGAATTCTCGCTTCAGCCAAGTAAGAGTCCCAACATGCCGGCAATGTCCGGGGACTTCATAGCTTTCGCTTATTCCTGTCCCGGCGGCGAGGTCAAGAGCCTCTCCACATCAAGGCGATTCTCGGGCAGTTGGTCACTGACCCACTACCGAGCATCAGAAAAGATGTAATGCTCTCCGTGTTAAACGATCTCGAAATTGATCCCGGCGGTGCGCAGGCGGGCGGTCAGTTCGTCTCCCAATCCGGTCACGGGTGTCAGCACGCCGCCGAAGCCCGGCTTCGCGCCGGATTGGGCAGTGTCTGACAGCGCCAGAACGAAGGCCGACTCGCACAGGCATTTGACCGTGAACCGGTTTCCCGCGTCGCCCTGCCCTTTGAGAACTCCGCGGACGCGCACACCGCTCTTCGCAGTGCCTATGAACTCGCATTCGACGGAGCCCTCATTCATGGCCTTTTCCGAAGGTCCCTCGCCTGGCTTCGGTAATAGCGGTTTGATGATCCGGCGTGCAAATCCCGACCCGAGAATGGAACCGAAGACGTTGCCGCCGAACAAGGCCATGCGCGCCACTGAGGAACTGTCAAACTGCGCATACTCCTGATAATCGAACCGCTGACTAAGCAGAGCCTGGGTTCGGCGCACGACGCGGGTGTTGATCGACCCCATCAGAAAAGGAGTCACCCAAGCCTGAATATCGGTGTCGTAGTGGGCTCCGGTGGGTCGGCATTGCGGAGGAGTTCCCCCGCCGTGTGCGACGCGGGATCAGGGTCCAGCAGAAACGGATCACGGGTCATTTCGATCTGATCCGTTTCGGCCAAATTGAACGCCGCCGCCAGTGTACCTCCGTTGATGCCCCCGCCCCCGTCCATCCGGAAGTACGCCGAAACGTTTACGCAGTCAGAGTGCAACACATCGCGGATATGACGCGAGATGAGCCAAGCCCCGTAGTCGGATGGAATCGAATCATATCCGCAGCAGGGTACGATCCGCGTGCCATCCGCTGCAGCTTGCGTGTGATGGCGGTCGATCAGGCGGCGGATCCAAGGCGTCTCGCCGGTGATGTCGCAATAATGAGTGCGATTGTGAACGCAGGCATCGACCAACTTCGTACCGTAGAGGCTGAACGGCCCGGCCGTAGTAGCCACGACCCGCGTCTGCGCCGCCAGACGATTGAGCGCATCATCATCCGCGCCGTCGGCAACGAGAACGTCCACACCGGCCGAATTCACGGTATCGAGCTTAGATCGATTCCGTCCCGCGATGGCCCATCGCAATCCTGATGGAGCGAACTGCCTGCAGTACTCGACTGTCTGCTTGCCGGTGAATCCCGAGGCTCCATAGAGGACGATGTCGTATTTGCGGTTGGCGAGGGGCATGTGTTCAGTCTATTTGATCCCGCTGCCGTCTGATGGCGGTTAACTCCTGGATCACGGGCAACCCGGAAGATATCTGCCATGGCAATTCGAAGTTCTCGACGAACTCGCCACGCGCAACTAAAATCTGGGAACACGTCGCGATTTTTGGGAACAGAATGGGAACAATAACCGCTTCCACCGGAGTTTACAGGGCTTTCAGGAGCGACCAGGGCCTTGTAAGTCTTGCTTTACGTTAAGACGGAAAAATGGCATGTCGCTGGTTCGATTCCGAGCAATCTTCCGAGCAACCTTTCACACGCCTAAACGTCGCAATTGTGCGCCGAATCACGGCCACTCTTGCAAGTCTTCCGTTTGCATTAGGATAGATCGAAGGTCAGATTATTGGGTTACTCAAGTTCGAGCGGAGCTGGCAGAATGTTCCGTAGGCGGCAGACACAAATCTCCCAGAAAAGTTCTGAAATCGTCTCCTAGGGCGCACCAGTTTTCTTCTTGAGGCTCAACGAGTTGCCGCCTCGCAACTGTTCACTAATCCCCTTTTTCCCTCAATGTGCCCACCCATTCGCGACATGGCATTTTGGACAGCATTCTCTGAAGGGTGCACATAACGACTGGAAATTGCTATGGACAAGCGGCTATGGTCAATTCACTGGAGAACTTCAAGTATGTCTTCGATAAAGCGCTCGAAGGCAAGTTCATAGATCGTTCGGATCAGAATCAAGAAATGTTTGCGCGTTATATGAATGATCGTGACTTTGCCAAAGTGGTCTCGGAGTTCTTGAGAAAACAGGTTTACCAACAGATCAGGGCCGATGCAGCGGAAGACAAGTTGTGACCCAAAGCAGATGAAATATAAAATGAATTTGTCTTCGTTCGAAAATCGAAGGCCGGAATCTTTCGCCATCCGTCATAAACCATGCAACAGGTGTCCTGTTTGCTTGAATTACAAGATATTGAACATCTGTGCAAATGTTTTCCGTGGCCTGATGAAGTAAATGACTCTTAGCTTTCTACCAATAATCAAGCGGTTCCGGCAACGTGGCTTCGCAGGTGATTTGTCGCCCCAACAAAGCAGGTCACTGAATCGAGACGTCGAACCTGACGGTATTTGAATTCTGCCCGCCGGTTCGGACGAAAACCGGGATCATCCCCGTCATTTGCATGTCCGTATCCGTGATCTGAGCCATCAATTGGTTGGAAGTCACAAGAATGGTCTTCGCCGGGGCTCCATTCCAAAAGACGGTTGCATCCAATCCAAAATTGCTCCCGTTTATCGTCAAAGTGAAGGTCGGACTATCAACCGGAGCATTGTTGGGTGTGAGGGTTGTCAAAGCAGGTGAGGAAACGCCACTACCAGTCAGCATGGTGGGATGGGCGTTATTGCCAGCGCCACATCCGGCCACAACCAATACCACAAGGATGAACGCGAAACGCATAGGACACCTTCTTAAACCGAAAAATCGCATTCGCTTATTTAAAGCGCAACTGTCAGATATCTCAGGGGGGACATTCAAGGCCGCGTTGAGCTTAGAGGAAAAAGCTGTGTGGCGGCATGGTACGGAATCGTGCAACTCTCAATCGTTTTTCTTTGTGGTTTTCGCATGTATCGACAATCCGGCGAATGCGAATAGGTCTTTGTCGCCAATTTCAAAGCAGTACGGCTGGCGCGAATGAAGCTGACTTTCGGACCATAGAACAGCTTTCAGATCCTTCACCTGCGCTCAGGATTTTGACTGCGCGTTTCCGATTCACTCACGCCCGCAGTGCGCCTCAACTTTGATGAGCATACAGGTCACGTCGTCATGTTGTGGAGTGGCTCCTACGAAGATGTCGAGGTCAGCCATCATGCGATGCAGGAGTTCGTTTGGGGTGGCATTGGTTCCGGCGTTTAAGACATTCAGCATGCGAGTTTCGTCATACTCCTGATCGCTATCGTTGGTTGCTTCCACTAATCCGTCGGTAAAAATCAGCAGCCAATCGCCGGGTTGCAGGACTGCGCTGCCTGACTCATATGCGGCTTCGTCGCGAATACCCAGCGGCAGACCGCCGGCGATGAAGCGTTCCACTTCACCCGAGGCGCGGCGCAGGACTGGATTGTTGTGTCCTGCATTGATGTAGGTGAAAGCCCGGCTGGCGGGATCGAATTCGGCGAGAAACGCCGTGGTATAGCGAAGACCTCCCTGACTGTTCGAGCAGGCGTAGTGGTTCAAGCCCTGCGCGAGATCGCGCAACGTGGAGGACGTTGCCGATAGAGTCCGCAGGCTGGCTTGCATGGTGGCCATGAGGAGCGCGGCGGGAATGCTCTTCCCTGCCACGTCGGCGACTACGAAGAGGAAGCTTCTTTCTGCGGCTTCGGAGCCGGACGCGGCCTCGGATGATGGCGCGGACGATTGAATAGAAGAGGGCCGTGGAAAAATGTCGTAATAATCGCCGGCGACGGTGTTCGCGGGACGGGTGGCGAAGGCGATGCGGAGTCCGGGAATTTCGGGCGGAGTAGGCGGCAGCAGCCAGCTTTGAATGTCGCGCGCGATTTCGAGATCACGCTTCATGACCACGCGGTCAGCAATCTCCAGTAAAAGCAATACGAAGATTGCGATGACGCCATAAAAATGGATGTCCAGAGCAACTGTTTTCAAGCCACTATGATCGTGGTAGCTGAAGTGAAGTACGGGAAAAATCACGAGGACGATGCCCAGCAGAAGCAGCACGCGCCGGGCGGGCGTCAACTTGTCCAGCAAGGCCCAGGCAAACTCCTGTGCGGTATGGAAAAAATTGTCTTTTCGAGTGTCGCGCGGGGAACGCGCGTCAAAATCGCGCTGGTAGAGACGGTAGCTGGTGCGAGCTTCGGCGCGAAATTGCAGCCACAATTGGCTGAGTTCGCGGCCTTCAGTGACGCGCTGCCAGAAGCTTTTGATCTGTTCCTTGAACCGCGGCCGCGTGGACGGAACGATTGGTGGAGATGTTGTAGCCATTGGCGCCGACGATGGAGAAATTGGCTGCCCCCCAGGGATTCGAACCCCGATAACCTGCTCCAGAGGCAGGTGTCCTGCCGTTGAACGAGGGGGCAGTGACGTGGTTGGACGGCCAAGATTTGCGCAAACTAAGCCGCCGCTTCGATTTTATGGGCCGCCCTCACGGGTGGTCAACTATCGCAAGTTAGGACGCCGACGCTTCTTTCTGCTTCACCCGGACCACAGTGATCTTGGAGAATCCTTCTTCAAAGCTGGGCGGTTTCAGCTTTTCAGCAAAGCGGCGCATGATTTCTTCCGGGACAACGCGTTCGCGCTTCTGATTGCGTTCCAGGCAAACTTCTAGCGGCACCTCAAAAAAGACCGCCTGCACTTCGAATCCAAAATCTTTTGCCAGTTTGATCCAGCTGTGACGGTCGTGCGGCGTGAGATTGGTTGTGTCCACATAGTTCATGGGACGATGCGCGATTAAACGAGCCTTGAGCATGGAGCGCAGATTGGAAAAAATCAGGTCCTGGAAGCGTTGCTCGGTGGGATCGTCGAACAATAGCGCGCGCAGCATGTCGCTGGAGAGCGGAGTGATGTTATGCCGCTTGAACCAGGAACTTTTTCCTGAGCCCGGTAAACCGATGGCCAGCACAACCACTCCCTTGGGAGGTCGAGGCATGGCAGAGACGGTTTTCGCGGCTTCCAGTTCGGCAGCGGGCTCGCTGGAATTTTGAGCGACGGCCTCACGTGGAACGGCGTTTCGCGATTGGCTACGGCCACGATTCGAGCGGCCTCGTCGGCGCTTTCCGCGCACGGGAGCGTTGCCGGTGGAACGCGAGAATTGGGGCCGTTCCGCTGGCGCTGGGGCTTCGGCATGTTCGGCCGCTTCGGGTTGAGAAACTTGCGAAACCGCAGCTGGCCGGGACGCTTCCGGGGAGGACGCTTCCGGAGCAGCTTCTTCGAAGTATGCGGGCTGCAAGGGAGCTTCGGCGGATTCCGGCTTTTCTTCGGTTTTTTTCTTGCGTCGTTTTAGACGATCACTTACCCATTTGCGCATGATTAGCCTTATGACATATCGGAATGGATACTAGAACCGTGGTCCTATTGTTCAATGGCACCCGATCTTGCACAGCTACAATAACATTATGACGACTTCTGTTCCTTCGGCAATCTCTGGACAAAAGTATATTTCACTAATAACTTTCCGGAAAACCGGGGTTGCGGTACCGACACCGGTGTGGTTTGGAGAAAAAGATGGGAAGCTATACGTGATGAGCCGCGATGACTCGGGAAAATACAAGCGCATCCGCAATAATTCCAGGGTGCGGGTTGCACCCTGCACGATCCGCGGAAAAGTTACCGGGCCAGAATTCGAGGCGCAGGGCCGCATACTTCCCTCCGAGGCATGGCCCGAAGCGCGAAAGACGTTGAAGGAAAAGTACTGGCTGATGCGCATTTCGCCTTTTTGGAGCAAGAAGAATGTGTTCCTTGAGATCGTGGTACAGAACTGAATTTCGTTTTCCGGCGCGCTTGCAGTGGGGTATTGTGCGGAGTAGTACAGGGGCCGGGAAAAAAGCCAACTTCGGGGCTTCCAAAAATTGGTAGGATTTTGATTAGAGTTTGATTGTGAAAAAATCATCGTCCATGAATTCGCCGGATGCTTTGCAGGCCTTGGTGCGTGAACTGCACTCGGCAAGCGGCGGGGAGAAATTCGGGCTGGACGATGAGCGATTCCAAACCATCTTAGAAGCTGTTGCCGCCAAGTATTTGCCGGCCGGCTCAAGCACCGCAGATGTTTGCGCTTTCTATAAAACCCTTCGCGTTGAAGAGTTGGCGCTGGCCCGCGCCTGTGCCGCCGGAGATGAAGCCGCCTGGAATGCGTTCCTATCGCGCTATCGCGAAAAACTTTACGACATGGCGCTGCACATCGCCAAAGAAAGCTCTGCCGCGCGCGACCTGGCCGACAGCGTGTATGCCGACCTCTACGGAATGAGCCGGCGGGACGGCGAGCGCGTCTGCAAACTGGCGTCTTATGCGGGGCGCGGATCGCTTGAGGGCTGGCTTCGCACCGTGATGGCGCAGGAATTTGTGAACCGTTACCGGAAGCAGCGGCGGCTGGTAAGCCTGGACGAGGAAAACGAAGAGGGCGTTCAATTTGCGGCGGTGGAATCGGAGCGTTCGCTGGGCATTGATCCCCGACTGGAAGCCGCCGTGGGCGCGGCGCTCACGGCTTTGGCCGCGGAAGACCGGTTTGTGCTTGCTTCCTATTTTCTGGATGAACGCACGCTCGCGGAGATCGCACGCACTCTCGGAGTGCATGAGTCCACCATAAGCCGCAAGATGGACAAACTGGCGAAGTCGCTGCGAAAGCAGATGGTCGTGGAAATGGTGCGGCGCGGCATGAGCCGGCAGCAGGCCAAAGAGGCGCTGGAAGTGGATGTCCGCGAGTTGAGCGTGAATATTCGTGAACATTTGGCGCCTGCTCATGTGCAAGAAAATGAAAGACAAGCGTTCCAAGAACAGGAAGTGAAAGCGCGTACCAGCGAAGGCCCCGCGTAAGGTGAATCCTGGGACGACATAGCATTACAAGAAATGAGCCATGGCAAGGAAAGATTCCTGAGAAATACCGAATGAAGCCACTTCCTAAAATCGTGCAATGGCAATTTCAAAAGGCGTTATCGGTTTCCGCCTTGCCGCATCCGGACGCCGATCAGCTCACGGCCTTTGTTGAACTGAGCCTTCCGCGTGCCGAACGGTCAGCGGTGCTGGAGCATCTGTCACAATGTTCCGAATGCCGGCAGGTGGCCGCCTTCGCCGAGGCGCCAGTCTCATTGCCAGCGGTCGAACTACGAAACATACGCTCATGGCGTCCGGTCCTTGCGTGGAGCATGGTGTCAGCTTGCCTGTTGATCGTCGTGGCTTTCGTTCTTTCAGGCCGGAACCAGCACAAGGAACTTGCAGAGGCGATACAGCAGCAGTCACCTGCCGCCCAGAATTCGCGGGCTGCTTCCCTGCCGGACTCTTCGGAAGTTGGGACGAGTGCAAAGGCCGGCACTGGACGGAGTTCGAATTCAAAGAAGACCGCCGAAGCTGTTCAGCACCAAGTCATGGCTTACGACATGCGGCAACCGGCCCCAAAAACTCCGCAAAGCGGGGCAATGGAAAAAGATAAATTCACGCAGCCAGCATCGCCGGAGCTGATGGCCGAGACAACTTCTTCTCCGAAACAGGCTGGGACTCCCTCGAGGGACGATGCCACAACTTCTGCTAATGACATGCGGGAATCGTTTGCGCCCTCGGTGCCTAACACCTCAGTTCCCACGAGCAACATTGACGACCGTTATCCGCGCTGGACTTTGAACTCCGACGGAATTCTGCTCCGCTCGCTAGACACCGGCGCAAGCTGGCAAAAAATTTCAATTCCAGGCAATGCAGCGTTGCTTCATTCGATTGCCACCGTGGGGGCGGACGTGTGGGTTGGCGGCGCGAGCGGCGCTCTTTACCACTCCGCCGATGAAGGCGGACATTGGATGCAGGTGAATCCAGCTACGAGCGGCAAGCTTCTCTCAGACGACGTAATCAGCATTGAGTTCGCCACCGCGCAGCGAGGCAAATTCGTTACCAGCAAGCAAGAGGTCTGGGCCACCGCGGACGGCGGCCGGACCTGGAGCAAAAAGTAAAATCCCACGAACTCATCAAGCCGCTCTACTTTTTCGGTTCCAGTGCAATCTCCATCGACCAGATTGCTCCCGGCCTCATATACATGGAGGCGCGGAACAATCCGCTGGCGTCGTACGCTTCTGGCGTGCGGAAAAAGTATCCGCGGTCTCTCCATACGACGTTGTACACGCCCTTCGCCGTTTTGAATCCCTGATCACGCATGCCCTCCGCGATCATGTCGGAGGCCACGCCGAAGGTTGTGCCGGTCCACACTTCAAGCGTCTGTTCGTTTTCGTCGAGGGCTTTTCCATCCGCGCCCATGCCGTTGACAGCACCCATTTCGCCGTTCTGGAACTTCATCACGTTGTAATCGAAGACGTGTTGCAATGCGGAATGGCGCATTTCTTCGGGAACTAAATCTCCCAATCCGGTGAGAGTGGCATACCACTGGCCGGCAAGCTGTTCGGCCATGATGTTGTCATGGTACGTGCTGCCCTGGTCATAGTTGAAGTAAGTGCCGTTCCACAAATCTTTGATGTAGGCAGCCTGAGCTTTTTTGAAAAGCGCGTCATAGCTTGCGGCGATGGCGGGGTCGTTCAGCTTGCGAGCCATTTCAGCGGTGGCGCGAAGAGCGCCAAGATAAAGACCGCCGCTATACGCGCTCTCGCCACGCGCCACCCAGTTGTCGTAGGTTTGATCGGGGAAGCCTCCGTTTTTGATGAGGCCATCGCCATCGGTATCGTACTGGCGGAGATGTTCCATCGCCTGCTTCACGGCCTTCCACGTGTATTGCAGAAAGGCAGTATCTTTGCCGCCGCTGAAAACGTAGTCGCGCCAGACCATAAGCACATATTTGCTGTTGAGGTCGCGCCAGTTGGAAACATCCTGATAGTTGTACTGGTTTGCGTTTACGAAAGGATCTTCGGTAGGGGAACCCAAATCGTGCGGCGCGGCTCCTGCCACCTTGCGTTGGATGGGAACCAGTTCGTGATCGTGTTGCAGCTTCCATGACCAGACGTAATTTTGCGAGTTCGTCTCGGGAATCGTGTCGGTATATTCGCGCATTTCCTGCTTTTCAATTTCCGGCCAGAATTTCATCAGCGGAAACGAGCCATAGAAGCGTACATCCGAAGTGCCGTAATAGAGATAGTCAAAGCACTCGAGATAGCTAAAGCTGTCGGCCATCTTGGCGGATGGGTGGTTCGGATTTGAGGGCCCATTCATTTCGTGCGCCCAGAGCGTGCCTCCGTCGGCAAGAATGTACATCTCGTTGAAAAGCTCGCTGCGGAACCACTCCGGCTGGGACTCATCTTCAAGATAGGGCTTCTGCCAGGCGTCAATCTGGTCGCTCCAGCTTTTATCATTTTCCAGGGCGGTGCGCGCAATCTTCCAAGCGTTGGTCCCTGAAGAGCCGAAGAATTTTGTGTAGTGCCGCACCCACTTGCGTCCGCTGCCGAATTGAACAATGGGAAGGTCCCATGCGAGCGCCATGGGGACCATTTTTTTCTCATGAGGGGCGAGAGTGAACTTTACCGCGATGGCGCCAGCAAACTGATCTCCGCTGCTGGCGAGGTCCCACTCTTTGTTAGGAAGTTTGCCGTCAGTTGAGAATGGCTTCCAGACTTCAGCGCCGGAACCCTGGGGCAAGAATTCGTTAATGTAACTGACTTCTGCGCCCGATCCGGGTAAGGTAGCGATGGCGAACTGTCCATCCCACTCCTCAGTAACCGGTCCGCTGCGAAGACGATCAAAAACAATTCCACTCATCGTTCCGCCGGTGATCGGCTGAGCATGAAAGGTATTTTTGTTTTGCGTGTTCAGCGCGCCGCTGAAATCGCGCGCCTGATCGCGAAACCAGCCCACCATGTTTGTCCACGAGAAAAGAAGGGAGACGGTGACTGGCTTGTCAGAAGGGTTCTCCGCATACCAGTTGTAAAGGGCCACTGGATAGCTTGTCTCTTTGTAATTGTTCGGCAGGATTGGAGAGAATTGCTCAAGCGTAAGCTTTACCGGAAGCTGGCTGGTTTGGTAAGCAAACCACGATTTGGGATAAACAGCCGCATATTCACCATCGCCCGCCGGATACGACCAATTCCAACTGGAGAGTGCGCTGCCCTGCGGCTTGCCCGTGGAAAGAACCATACTGACAGGATCGCCGCCTTCCGGTTGCGCGAAAACGGCAAACTGATTGGCGGGAACATTCTGATACTTATGAATTCCAGCCTTGATATGCCAGCGTTCAAAATTGCCGCGATAGGAGCGTGAGAAGGTGCCTGCGCCAAATCCTCCGACGGGCGCGCCTTGCCAGAAACCGTCGTCAATATTCGCGGCATTCGTGGGCTTGTTTCCACCGGGATTGGCGACTGCTTGTCCAATAGGGATTCGCCACGCAGCTTTGGGAATCTGATCACTAGCGGTGAGGGGGAGCTGCGTGAGAAGCAGGACTGCCATGAACACCAAGAACCGATTTATGTATTTCAACGAGGTCTCCTCGAGTTCGGACTTTACCTATAATATCGATTTTCTACAATAGTTCAACACATTTCGACTGAGTTTGCCTGTCGTACGACGCAATCCAGAAAAAATCGCGCAGCCATAATACTTGACAGGCCGTGAATTGGGGAGAGTTTGTCTGGGCTTTCGGCTGGCGAATCCCAACGAACCCGAAAGCATCATGTATGCTGTGTCCTCGCATGGTATTTACCCGATTTCTACGCCGCGGAAATAATCTTCATGACCAAACAAGCGCAATCGGACATTGATTACATCATGGGGGTGGACATCGGCGGCACCAAGATTGCCGCCGGGTTGGTGGATGCCTCCGGTGCGATTGTCATCCAGAAGCGCGCTCCGATGGTTTCAAGCTCCGACGCTGCTGCCGGTCTGCGCAGCGTTCTCGCCGCCATGGATTCTGTTATGGCTGATCCAGGGAGCAATCAGGAAGTACGAGCGATTGGAATCTGCGCTCCTGGCCCGCTCGACCCACAGACGGGCGTGATCATCAATCCGCCGAATGTTCCCTGCTGGCGAAATTTTCCTCTTGCCGCTGAAGTCGCTGCCGCGCGCCACCTTCCGGTAAGGGTGGACAACGACGCAAACGCAGCGGCGCTGGCCGAAGTCAAATGGGGCGCGGGCCGTGGATACAAAAATGTCGTTTATGTCACGGTCGGGACCGGTATCGGCACCGGAATTATTCTCGATGGGCGCATCTATCATGGCCGCACGGGAGCAGCCGGCGAGGGCGGCCACGTAAGCGTTGATTATCGCGGCCCTATTTGCGCTTGCGGCAAGCCGGGATGCATCGAAATTCTGGCCTCTGGTCCCGCCATTGTGAAACGCGCGCGCGGCAAACTTCTTGATGCGGGGAGTTCACGCCAGTCCATGCTTTTGCAATTAGCGAACGGAGACATTGAGGCCGTTACCACACAAATGGTTGGGCAAGCCAGCGCTGCGGGCGATCCCATTGCCCATGAGACGCTCCGGGAAACGGCGGACTTGCTCACGCTGTGGCTGGGGAATATGGTGGATTTGCTGGATCCCGAAGCCATCATCTTTGGCGGCGGGGCGACGGCCGCCCTCTTGCCGTTTTTTCCTATGATGAGCGCCCAGCTTCCGCGCTTTTGCGTGAATCCGCGCGCCAGCGAAGTCGCGCTGCTTCCCGCGCATTACGGAGCGGATTCAGGAATTGCCGGCGGTGCCGCCCTTTGTTTATGAAATTTCTCCACCTACGTCGCGCTGATTCCAGAGAATAAAACGATACGGAGGTGCAGCGGTGAGCGGTCTAACGTCATCTCCATTACTAGAGATATTGAATGATTCAACTGGAGAGCCTATGAACGCGGAAGTTGGCAACAGCGGACGTTCGATAAAACGTTTTTCCATTCTCGTGGTTTTTGTCACGTTGATTTTTGTTCCATTGGTTCTGTTCGCTCAGAGCAAATCGGATTTGACCGGCGGTCCGCCTCCATTTTTTGATTATTCGATGCAGCATCCCGGCACCGTCCATAAAATTACGGCAGCTGATTTGCCGCAACCGGACCCTGCTGGAGCCGTAGATAAACACGCCCACATGGTAAGCCGCCCCAAAGATGCGTGGCCGCAAGCTCCAGCCGGATTCAAGGTGGAACTGTACGCCAAGGGCATGAAAAACCCGCGTCTCATCCGCACCGCACCGAATGGCGACCTTTTCCTCGCTGACAGCCGTGCAGGAAAGATTCTTGTTTATCGCGGAGTTGGAAAAGATGGCAAGGCTCAGCAGACTGAAACTTACGCTACCGATCTCGACCATCCATTTGGTATCGCCTTTTATCCGCTCGGGCCGGAACCCAAGTGGGTATACGTTGCCAACACCACCTCGGTCGTGCGATTTCCTTACCAGAATGGAGATCTAAAGGCGCAAGGAGCGCCGCAAACAATTGTGGCCAAGTTGCCCGGATATGCGCAGCTTGCAGGCGGTGGCCACTGGACTCGCGATTTGGCCTTCTCCCGTGATGGAACGAAACTGTTCGTTTCAGTTGGATCAGGATCGAATGTAGACGACCCGGACACTCACCCTCGGGAATTTCATCGCGCGGACGTGCTTGAGTTCACACCTGAAGGCGAGTTCGTGAAAGTTTATGCCTCAGGCATTCGTAACTGCGTGGGCGAAGCGGTGAATCCAACGACCGGGGAATTGTGGTGCTCGACCAACGAACGCGACGATCTGGGAAATAATCTGGTTCCCGACTACATTACGCATGTGCAGGAGGACGGATTCTACGGTTGGCCGTGGTGGTACATCGGCGGACACCAGGACCCGCGGCTCGCCGGCAAACATCCGGAGTTAAAAGATAAAGCGATTGTTCCCGATGTGTTATTGCAGCCCCACTTCGCTTCACTGGAGATGGGGTTTTACGAAGGAAGCCAATTCCCTTCCGGATACAAAGGAGATGCGTTCGCGGCGGAACATGGCTCATGGAACTGCGAACCTCGGGCTGGATACGAAGTGATCCGTGTTCCGATGAAAGATGGTGACGCGACAGGATCATTTGAAGATTTTCTTACTGGCTTTGTTACACCGGATGGAAAAGTTTGGGGCAGGCCGGTTGGCGTGGCGGTCGGCAAAGACGGCTCACTGTACGTCTCCGATGACGGATCAAAATCCATCTGGCGCGTGACTTACGTGGGCAAATAAAATCAAACCGGATTTTGGCTTATGAGAGGCGGCATCGTTCGGGATGCTGCTTTTCTTTTGTTTTCCATTAGAATCTAGAAACTTCTGTTGGATCTGCATTACATGACAATGTACGTTGGTCTAATTGGCGCGGGCAATATCACTGATACGCATGCGCGCGCCGCGCTCGCGATACCGGGCGTGAAACTCGCGGCAATTTTTGGCGACAATGCCGAAAAAGTGCAGCGCCTTGGCAAAGAATACAGCGCGGAGCCTTATACGGATTTTGATCGTTTTCTTTCCCATCGGCCCATGACATTTGTGGTAATTGGAAGCCCTTCGGGAGTCCACGCCGTCCAGGGAATTGAAGCCGCAAGATGCGGGCTGCATGTGCTCACGGAAAAACCGATTGATATAAGCACGCGCTCGACCGACGAGCTGATTCGGGAAACAGACAAAGCCGGATTAAAGCTTGGCGTCATTTACCAGGACCGATTTAAACCCGGAATTCAGTTTCTGAAAGAGCTATACACATCGGGAAAACTGGGAACGCCCATTCTGGCGGAGGCGCGCGTTAAGTGGTATCGCCCGCCTGAATACTACAGCGAGTCGCGATGGCGGGGAGTTAGAGCAGTAGACGGCGGCGGTGCGCTGATGAACCAGGGCATCCACACTGTGGACCTTCTTCTTTGGCTGCTTGGCGGCATCACCGCCGTGCAAGCGCAAATGAAGTCGGCGCTCCACAAAATTGAGTCTGAAGACACACTGACTGCATTGCTGGAATTCGCCAACGGAACAATGGGCACATTTATCGCAACAACTTCGGTGTATCCCGGTTACCCGCGGCGCGTGGAGCTTTCGGGCTCTGAAGGCACAGTCATTCTGGAAAATGACCGTGTGATCCAAGCCGATCTGAAGACTCCGCTCTCTGAACCGCTCACCGCAGAAGAAGCGGACAAGAGCCCTAGTGCTTCTTCGCCGCTCATCAGCGATATCCGCGGGCACAAAGCGGTCATCGAGGATTTCATTCGCGCCATCGAGACAGGCTCCAGCCCAGCGTGCGATGGGCGGGAGGGGCGGCGCAGTGTGGCTTTGGTGGAAGCAATTTATGAAGCGGCGCGCACGGGAAAACGTGTACTGACATCAAACCCCTAAATCTTTGCCATTCTCGCGTCTTCTCTATACGACTCCTCCAAAAAATCATGTACATTTGTTAAGGGAATACTTTCACATCCAGTCAGACCGAGGATCTTTGGCCTTTATTCACGAGGATTTTCTGTTGCAGACAGAGACTGCACGGCGGCTCTATCACGGATACGCCGCCCATGAGCCAATACTCGACTATCATTCCCATCTTCCGGCGAAAGACATTTTCGAGGACCGCAATTTCCGCAACCTATTTGAAATCTGGCTGGAGGGCGACCACTACAAATGGCGGGCGATGCGCTCTAACGGCGTCGCGGAAAAATACTGCACTGGCAGTGCATCGCCTTACGATAAATTTGCCGCGTGGGCCAAAACTGTTCCCTTCACCCTTCGTAATCCTCTCTATCACTGGACGCACTTAGAACTGAAGCGTTATTTCGACATAGATGAATTACTGAATGAAAGCAGTTGTCAATATATTTGGGACAAGGCAGGTTCGCTTCTAGCTGGGAAGGATTTCAGCGCTCGCGCCATCGTCAAAAAGTTCAATGTTCAGGCGCTATGCACCACGGATGATCCATGCGACGATCTCGCATATCACCGGTCCATCGCGGCATCTGAGCATTCATTTCGCGTTTATCCCGCATTCCGGCCCGACCGCGCGCTGCTGGTGAATGATCCAGAGGTTTGGAATGCCTGGCTCGGACGCCTTGCGCAGGCCAGCAATACCGACATCGCAACATTTCGTGATTTTCAGGATGCAATCAAGCGCCGCCATGATTACTTTCATGAACTCGGTGGAAGACTTTCCGATCACGGCCTGAATCACTGCCATGCTTCATTTTGCAGTGAAGGCATTGCCGCCGCGATCTTTGACCGCGCCCGTGCCGGACACGCGGCTTCGCCTGAAGAGCATGAGCAGTTCGCGTCATTCATGATGCTTTACTTCGGGATACTGGACACCCAAAAAGGCTGGACTAAGCAGCTTCACCTCGGCGCGCTGCGCAACGCAAACTCAGGAAGGTTGCGTAAACTCGGCCCCGATACTGGATTCGATTCCATCGGCGACTGGCCACAGGCGTCTGAATTTTCAGCCTATCTGGATCGTTTGGAACAGGAGAATGCTCTTCCAAAAATGATCGTGTACAACGTGAACCCCGCCGATAATTATGCGTTCGCCACCGCCATCGGCAACTTTCAAGACGAAAGCATTCCGGGGAAAATTCAGTTGGGCAGCGGCTGGTGGTTTCTTGACCAGAAAGAGGCAATCGAGTGGCAGTTGAACGCGCTTTCCAATGGCGGATTGCTCTCACGCTTTATCGGCATGTTGACCGACTCGCGCTCATTTATGTCTTTCCCGCGGCATGAGTATTTTCGTCGCGTCCTCTGCAACCTGCTGGGTCGAGATGTGGAAAATGGCGAACTGCCCAATGACGAAAAGCTCATTGGCGGCATGGTGCGCAACATCTGTTTCCATAATGCGAAAAACTATTTAGGGCTGGAACTCGGACACTCGCCTAGCACTCGCGAGGCGCAACTCGTTCAAAAGTGATCCCGACTTCCTACGCAGGTATAACTTTCCGCCAATACACCCGGCGCTCGCTTAAACCACAAGTCATTCGTGGTCCTTCAAAATCTCTTCCACCCTTGCTCTAGGCACGGACAAATGATCTTCATACTCCTTCAACCACTGGCGATAATCTTGTTCGATTGGCTCAGCCCAGTGGGCCACATCTATCTCGCCGGCCGTGTACTTCCCTTCTTCCAGCCGCTTGTGGCCGAAAGTATCGCGCAGATGAGTAGCTTCTGAACTCTTCACTACTCGCTCCGCAAGTTGGGGCGGAATGAAGATTACGCCGCCGTTTCGGCCTAGTACAACATCGCCGGGCATAACCATCGCGTGGCCAATTCTGGTGGGCGCGTTGATGCTGACCATCGTCGAGTTGAGGCGGTTGCCGGAGCGAAGCGAACCAAAATGGTGAGAAGGGTCATATGCGCGAACGAACGAGACGAAGTTCGGAAGCTCATCAAGGCCGTTGATGTCCCGCACCGCACCGTCGTAAACAATTCCATTGCCCGACCGCGCATAGATTGCGTTGCCCACGTTGTCGCCGATGGAAGGCCCGTCAACCTTGAGTCCAAAGTGATCGCAGACATATACATCACGCTTCTGGAGCATGTCCACGGGCCACGCGTTCATTCCGCCAACCCTGTGATCTTTTGCTCCCTCGGCTTCCAACAGCTTTTGGACGTCGGGCCGGCCGGGCATCCATGCAGCAGTAAGTGCGCGTCCTACCAACACTTGCCCGGGATGGATTGAAAGCCAGCCATCTTCATATTGGTGCATAAAGCCATTCTGCTGGAGCACGGCCCAGGCCTCTTCGAGAGTCACGGTTTTCATGCGGTCCAAAATATCGTCCGGTACCTTGGGACGACCATCGGCAAAACGTTCGCCATGCCAATCGGGCGTGTACTTGATCACATCTTCAGGAGTGAAAAATCCCTGCTGTGCGCAAGCCCCGATAACGGTTGCTCCGGAAACGACCAGGCAAAGGACGGCAAAAAACATCCGTTTCAATATTCTTTTTTTCATGTTCTTCGCTCCATTCACCTTTTATGATTTGTTCGGCTCAAACCAGCCCGTTCCCGGGATTTGCGCTTTCCTGGTAACTTCCTCATCCATCTCAACGCCGAGACCAGGCTTGTCTGTGACTGTGACATATCCTTTTTGAATGATCTCGCCTTCCTTCACCCAGTTCTTCCACAAATCCAAATGATTGATCCAATGCCATTCGCAAACCAGAAAATTGGGAATGGAGGCACACACGTGCGCGGTGGACATCGTTCCGATGGGCGAAACGACGCAGTGCGGCGCAAAAGGCACATAGTAAGCCTGGGCCATGTTGGCAATCTTACGTCCTTCAGAAAGGCCGCCGACTTTCTGAATATCGGGCATGATGATGTCAGCGGCGCGCTTTTCGAAAAGTTCGCGGTATCCCCAGCGCATATACAAATTTTCGCCGCAGCAAATTGGCGTTGTGGTTGAGTGCCGGATGTCTGCCATGGCGTCAATGTCCTCAGGCGGCACCGGCTCTTCCAGCCACAGCAGGCGATAAGGCTCCAAAGCCACAGCCACACGCTTTCCCGTGGTCGCGTCGTAGCGTCCGTGCATGTCGCAGGCAAGATCCATATCTTTGGGAATGGTTTCGCGCACATGCTTCACCCAGCTCACCATGCGGTCAATCTCGCCATTGCTGGCTGTCCAGTTCACTTTGTCGAAACGGCGAGGATCAGTGGCGTCATCCAGATCAATTTTCATTGCGGTAAAGCCCTGATCTTTAATCCACGGCAACTTCCGGTCTGACTCCGCGCCTAACGGGTCTTCCATGTCCGAGTCGCAATAAATTCGGATTTTGTCGCGGAATTTTCCTCCCAACAACTGATAGACCGGGAGGCCCAGCGCTTTGCCAGCCAAATCCCACAGCGCAATTTCCACGCCAGTTAAGGCCGTCACATATTGACCGCCCTGTGCGCCAGCAAATATTCCCGACACGCGAACCTTCTCCCACAACGCGTCCACATTCAGCGGGTCCTGACCGACGAGAAAGCGGCGGAACTGATGCACAAGCGCGTCCGTTCCAATCGCGGCATCGGTGGATTCACCCTGTCCGTAAAGACCCTGGTCGGTATAAATGCGGACGTGCGTTTGCCAGCCATGCACGCGGACCTGGGCCGTTCGAATGTCAGTGATTTTCAGTTTAGGGCGTTGAAAGGGGCTGCTGGATTGCTGGACTGCGGCCGCCAGAGCGGGAAGCGCAAAGGTTCCGGCAATTGGCAACGCAACGTTTTTTAGCATCGTCCTGCGTGTGAACTGACCCATTGAATATTTCTCCCATTCTGCTGAATTATGAATGCTAAGCTCCCAACTTTCTCGCCTGGTTGACCGCTTTATCAATTGATTCGAATTTTTAGGTAGGCTCCTGTCTTCAAGACCCCCCGAGCACAGCCATCCCATTTGGCGCCGCAGTCAACTGCTGCTCTGGATCCACCATCAACCACGAAATTGCGCCCATGAAGCAAAGCACACCCGCGACCGCGAATGACATCCCCCAACCGAACTTTTCCGCAATCCAGGGTGTTAGAGAAGCTGTGACAGCGCCGCCAATCTGGCAGCCCATATTCATGACGCCCGACACCGACCCAGCCGAAAGACCTCCAATGTCACAACTCACTGACCAGAACGAACTCTGCGCAAGATACAGCGCTCCTGCTCCTCCAGCGAGTACAACGCTGGCCAGACCTGCATCCTTCACATAGGTTCCGATGCCAACAAAAAGCGCAGCGAGCATTGTGCACACGCTCGCCAATACGCAACGCCCCACGCGTTTTCCATAACGCTTTGCCAAACCATCGCTCACCCAACCACCGAGCGCGGAACCTACGGCCATGGCAGCGAACGGAAGCATGGCGTATTGTGCGCTTGCCTTCAAATTCAATCCGCGCACTGTAGTCAGGTAAGTAAAAAACCAGGTAAAGAAGATGTAAACCACGTATCCGAAAGCAAAATAGCTGGCGGTGATGGCCAGCACATTTTTGCTCGTGAGAATGGCCCGCCACGGCAGTGAGGAATTGCTTTTAATATTTTTCGAGGTCTGCGGCAAGCCAGCCAGGATATATGCATCTTCTTTAGGACTGACCCACGGGTGCTGCTCAGGATTGTCGCGAGCCATTACGTACCAGAGTCCGCCAACAATGAGTCCCACAAGAGCGCATATCCAAAAGGATGCCCGCCATCCATGATGCAGAATCACGTAGGCGATCACGGGAGGCGTGACCGCCGCGCCCGTGCCCACACCCGCGAAAATTAATCCGTTGGCAAGGCCGCGTTCCTGCGATGGAATCCAAGTGGCCACCAAGCGGTTGCTGGCGGGATAAACAATGGATTCGCCAACACCCAGAGAGAATCTCACGATCAGAAGAAGGACCAATGAGCCTGCGATGCTGGAAGGCGTAAGCGCGGTGAGAGCGGTAAAAAGCGCCCACCATAAGGCTCCCAAGGTTAGAACTCTTCTCGGTCCAAAACGATCGGCCAGCCGTCCGCTCGGCGCTTGAAACAGCGCGTATCCCAATACCCATGCGCTGAAAACCCAACCCAGCCGAATATGGTCCAGATGAAATTCTCGTTCAATAGACGGGCCAGCAATTGAAATGTTGACGCGATCCAGATAGGAAACGGCGCTGATCACCAACATCCAGGCAATCAACATCCATCGGACACGGCCCCGAAAAATATCCATAGCGGAAGGCGAGCCATTGTAAACCTCTATCAACCATGCAAGAAGAATTTTTATGCGATGAATTCCGCAGGATTACGCAGCCACCCGCTTTGATCACATTTCCCAACCGAGAGACCCGTAACATAATATGGCTGTGAAAGGCAGAAGCTGCTGAACGTATGAAAACTCGCTCGATCTCCGACTCAATACGGTATCCCTCCATGACGACCGCGCAACTCCGGGGAACATTTTTGCTTGATTCTCTTTATACGCCGGGCGAAATTCACTTGGTTTATACCGATATGGATCGCGCGGTCGTGGGCATGGCTGCTCCGACACGAAAACCGATTGCGCTTACCGCGGATGAGACGTTACGCGCGAAGTTTTTTACCGAACGCCGCGAGTTAGGCGCCTTGAACATCGGCGGCAAGGGACTGGTTCGTGTTGGCGATGAAAGCTTTTCGCTGGAAAATCTCGATTGCCTGTACATAGGACGCGGCGCACACGAGGTATCGTTCGAATCAAGCAATCCTGAAGCGCCGGCCATTTTCTATCTTCTAAGCTATCCCGCGCACTCCAGCTATCTCACAACACTCGTCCGCAAAGATCAAGTCAGCCGGACTGAATTGGGCAGCGCCAAAGACTGCAACCACCGAACGGTTTGCAAGTACATCTATCAGGACGGCGCACAAAGTTGCCAATTGGTGATGGGAGTGACGCATCTTCGTGCGGGAAGCGCATGGAATACGATGCCTGCACATACGCATCTGCGCCGCTCGGAGATCTATATGTACTTCAATCTTGCTGAAGAAGCCCGCATCTTTCACATGATGGGTCCCGCGGAAGAAACACGCCATATTGTCGTCAAGAATCGCGAAGTAGTTCTTTCTCCTGTCTGGTCAATTCACTCAGGGGTTGGCACACAGGCTTACACTTTTTGCTGGGGCATGGGTGGAGAAAATCAGGATTATGGAGACATGGACCCGGTGTCCCTGGCAAAACTTCGCTAGAATGACGGAACAAAATTCGGGAGGCGCCATGAAACTGATTTCATTCGTGATGATGGCCGCGCTGGCCATTCCGTGTTATGCGTTACAGGGGAGCAAGGCAGAGGTTTTTCCCAGCAAAGATGTCGCCTCGCAACTGTCGGCCCTCGTGGAAAAAGCGAAAGCTTCTGGCAGCAGCGGCGCTACCCTCGGCGATTACAAATCGCACGCCATCAAGCTTTCCGTTCGCACTGGGAGCGGAGGGGCAGAGGTTCACGGCCACTACGATGACATTTTTGTCGTCACCCAAGGGCAAGCAACTCTGGTGACCGGCGGGACAGTGCTGGATGCTAAAACCAAAGCGGACGGCGAAATAACTGGAACCAAAATCCAGGATGGGACTTCGCAAACTATTGTCAAAGGAGACGTCGTTCACATCCCGGCGGGCACTCCGCACCAATTACTGCTCCACGGAGAGACGTTCAGCGCGATCATAATTAAAGTAAAGGAAACGCAATAGTGCGGATACACCCGCCATGGGCGATGTTGAACGAACATTTGGATGAGAACAAATTGAGCAGTTGAGTGAGAAACGAACCAGGTTACCGCGTGGTCGAGTTAAAGATTGACGTCGGGAGTTCACAACTAAAAAGATTGATCGTCGTTCTGGCAGCTTCTTCCTCGCTGCAATCCGATGAGCGGCCACATCGTACGCAATACCACTGTTGCAGTCCCGGATTCCAAAAAATATCTCCGTGGGCGTTCGTATGTCTCACGGGAATAGGCTAGTCGCGCAAAGCAATTTGCGATAGATCACAGGGGTAATTACAGATCGAGTTACCCTGTTCATTCTAATTCTGCACTCATTCAACGCTCGCAAGTTGCCTGCTTCTGCCCATTTTAGTCTTGATGTGCACTCATGATAAAGATTGCGGATATATTGAACACGCTCGCTAACGAGTAGCAAAAAGCATTTCAAGGGTGCTTCGTTAGGAGCCTAATTTGCGGGACCTTTCCTCAGACGATGAATGGTCTCCTTCATCGCGGGCGCGGGTTAACATCTGGTAAATTGTGTTTCTGCCGACTCTTAGTATTTCTGCCGCTTTCGCTTTATTGCCGCCAACATGGTTAAGAACATGTAGCAAATATTTCCTTTGCACTTCTTCGAGGCTTACCAGTTCACTCTCGTCATGGGAGGGCATGTCCTGCACATGTTCCCAAAGCTCGGGAAGATCATGTAAATCAATCACACTACTGGTCGTCATAATGCAACTCCCGCTGATGACGTTTTCCAGTTCACGAACGTTCCCCGGCCAGCTGTGGCTTGCTAAGCGAGCCTGGGCACGGCGGGTAATGCCAATGATTTCTCTCCCGTAGATTCCCGCATATTTTTCTACAAAATGACGCTGAAGCAGCGGCAGGTCTTCCTTCCGTTGGTTCAGCCTTGGAATTGCAATTTCTACGACCGAGAGGCGGTAGTAGAGATCTTCACGAAACTCTCCCCGGTCTACCATCTTCCGGAGATCACGATGAGTCGCGGCCACAACTCGGATGTTTACTCGCCGTGTTACGGGTGAACCTACGCGCTGTACTTCCTGATTTTGTAACACGCGTAGAAGCTTGGCCTGAGCGGGTAACGTCAATTCTCCAATTTCATCAAGAAAAACGGTTCCCCCATTGGCATATTCAAAGATGCCCTGCTTGTCCTGCATTGCCCCGGTAAACGCGCCGCGGACGTATCCAAAGAGCTCACTCTCTAACAAGCTCTCCGTTAAAGCGGCACAATTACAGATTGCAAATGCAGAAGAACTTGCAGGGCCCAAACGGTGTAGAGCGTGAGCAACTAACTCCTTGCCGGTGCCAGTAGCTCCTCTCACCAATACGGTGCGAAAGTGGGGAGCAATCCGCCTAATCTTGGCAAAAACATCAAGCATCAACGGACTTCGTCCGACCATGCCTTCAAACTGATATGCATCGACCAGTTCCTGGTCCAATTGGTAGGCTTTTTGGCGGGTTCCAGCTTCTTCTAAGAGGCTGTGGATGCGGCTTTGCAACCGTCTGACATTAAGAGGTTTAGAGAAATAATCACAAGCCCCGCGCCGGATGGCGTCAACAGCTGACTCGGGAGAATAAAATCCCGTCATGAGCATGAAATCCGTGCCCGGATCCAATGCGAGAACTTGATCCAGAAATTCGAGTCCGCTCATGCCTGGCAATTTCAAGTCAGAAAGGACAATGCGAGGTCGTAGTTCCACAACCCGTTCCAAAGCAGATTCAGCGTTCCGCTCCAAAACTAAGTTGACATGTTCGCCGGCCAGCGCTTCACCAATCAACTCTAAATTTTCAGGTTCGTCATCAACAACCAACATCCTTAATTGCGATTGCTCAGCCCCAAGCCCCACAGGATTTCCTTAGTATTGCGTCATTCCAGAGCGGCGCGTCGTTCTGGTAACTAGACTTCATACAGTTAAAGTGTCTCCAAAACACGCCACCCCGACGATTTTTATCTTGCGTTGTTACGATAGTAGAACGCACCTGACCTCGTGCAACCTTAAAATTGCCGATTCAAATAACAATGTGTTCTGGTTTTATTTCGCGATTGGACCCTGCAAGAATTGTTGCCCGCTCAATCACGTTTCGTACCTCGCGGACGTTCCCCGGCCAAGTGTGCTGTTGCAAGACCGACAGCGCCTCAGGAGTCAGCACAACATGGTGTGGACAAAACTTGGAAATAAAATTCTGAGCCAGTGAAGGCACGTCATCCATACGCAACCGCAGCGGCGGCAACTCGATGGGGAAAACTGAAAGCCTGTAGTATAGATCCTCGCGAAAACCATGCTCCTGGACTAATCGCCTCAAGTTGGCGTTGGTTGCGGCGATCACGCGTACGTCAACTCGAAACGTATCCGTGCTCCCCAGCCTCTGCACCTCTCCCTGTTCCAGGAACCTCAACAATTTAGATTGGAGTCCTAAAGGAAGATCTCCGATTTCATCCAGAAATAATGTGCCCCCTTGGGCGGCGTGGATGCGTCCGATTCTCGACTGCACAGCACCGGTAAATGCTCCCTTCACAAACCCGAATAATTCTGCTTCCAGCAAAGCTTCTGGTATTGCCGCGCAATTAATTACGACGAATGGCTTTAACCGTCGTCCGCTTAGCTGATGCAGGGCTTGCGCGACAACGTCCTTGCCGGTACCGCTTTCTCCTGTGATCAGCACCGTTGTATCGCGCTGCGCGACCAGTCGAACCATTCCGCACAGCTCCTGCACCAAAGAGGTTTTACCGACAAAGCCCGGCAGACCATTCTCAGATCTCTCACGTTCATCGAGGTTCAGGCCGTTTTGCTTCCCTTTGAATATTCCTGCCGCCTCCATCTCGCGAACCACCCTAAAACTCAGCGAACCAGGGGAAGGTGCGGCCACGATAGCCTGCCCGGTGTGAGGGTTAATTGGGATGACCTCAACGTGGGGATGTTGGAATTGGAGGATTTCTTTAAACTCTTCCACCTTCAGATCAGGCAGAGAGGGATCTAACAGCACCAAAGAAACTTCTTCGGTATCCATCCTTTCCAACGCCTCTGCCCCGCTACTGACCGCGTAAATCTCCCAGCGCTCGGAACTTAGACGAGACAAGAGGTGTGACCGCAGTTCCTGATTCGGACTAATGATAAGCAAACTTGCTACGTCGGATGGAATCATCGGACGTAAAGGAATCTCCTGAGTTGTAATTGCGCTAGACATGCCCGGCGGCCTTTCTGAATTCTAGATTTTGGAATGAATCTCGGACGGCTATGATTCTTATCTCATTGAGGCACTCTATGACTCTTGCAGTTTGGCAGAGGGCCGTCCCAACGGATTCTCTATATTCCTGAACTGTTTCAGCTTTAATCAGAGCCAATTCGAGAGCGCCCTGTAACACAGTCAATGGCTGGGCTACCTGATGGAGGAGCTGTAAAACATTCTTAGCTTCATTCGTCACCGTGCCCGAAGTGTTCAAAGTTGAGTCTTGGGTATGCATATTTTTATTTCACTTTCAGTTCTCGGCGATCACATACCCGATGCCGCGTATGGTCCGTAAGAGTTTAGGGGAGGATTCGGGCGGATCGACTTTATCCCGCACGTACTTAACATAAACATCCACAAGATTGCTGGTGCTATCGTAGGGCGCCTTCCAGACGTTTTCCATGATCATGGCGCGAGTTACAGGCTTCTTGGCATTCATCATGAGATATTCCAGAAGGCTAAATTCCTTATTGGTTAAATCAACTCTTTTGCCAGCCCGTTCAACTTTGAATTGCTCCCGGTCTAGTATCAAATCACCAACCTGTAGCACCCGGCCGCATCCGTTGTTTTTGCGGCGTAGCAAGGCTCGCGTTCTGGCTCCAAGTTCATGAAAAGAAAATGGCTTAACTAAGCAATCGTCTGCGCCCGTATCTAACGCTAATACCCGGTCTTCCAGAGCTACTCTGCCTGTCAATACCAGGACGGGAAGATTGGGCATAACGGGACGGAGCTGACCTAACAGCTTGAGGCCATCAAGCTTTGGGAGGTTAAGATCCAGGATCAATAAATCGTAAGGAGTACTGCGGAGTGATTGGAGTGCCATCTCCCCATCGTGAACGACGTCTACCTCATAACGATTGCTTTGTAATCCACGTTTTAAGAAGTGTGCGAGCGGCGCGTCATCTTCGGCCACTAAAAGTTTTGCTGCTGGATGAATCGCGTCTGAAGTTTCCACTTTCTGTTCTTGCAAAAAATCCTCCTTGCCACCCGACGTGGCTTTGCACGAGTTCCTTTTTCTAATTTCTAATGCACTGCTCTTTGCGAATGAGCCACGGATGAAGCAGGGGGAGGGTTTGTGGCCGTTCTAAATGCATTTTTCTTAATGCAATTAGAGAGCCTTAATTCCTGGTTAACCTATCTCTATGAATTCTTGGGATTTTAGTTTTGGATGAGGAAGGACGGAATTTTATTGACTGTCATCAATTAAGACACACTGTCACGAATTCGAACGGTGTACTAGAAGCGCAGTTGGTGATTCACCTTAGTGCTCCGATGACTTCGCTGGTTCTTGAGCCGATTGTGATTGAGGCGAAACTAAATCTTTCTGCGGATCAATATTTCCCGGGCTAATCGTCCTGGGGTTTACCTCTGTAGTGGACGAAACGCCGGGAGACAAATTCTTAACAAGGTAATGAACAATCACCGAAATGCGGCGATTGGAAGGATCCAGAGGGTCCTTGGGATTTCGGAGCATCTGGTCGGCGAACCCACGCACTTGGGCCACTTGGTCAGATCGAACCCCTCCCTTCTGCATCCACCGGCGAGCAGCATTGGCACGGTCGGCAGATAGCTCCCAGTTTCCATAACTACCGGTGCCTGCGTAAGGTTTGGAATCGGTGTGCCCTTCGATGGAGAGTTTGTTAGGCAACTTTCCAAGCTCCCCTGCGAGTAAGGCCAGCAGTTCCTTCCCATCTGTATTTAGCGCCGGGCTCCCCCGATTAAAAAATGTCCCAGTGGCGGACTCCAGCAGTTCAATGCGCAAGCCCTCCGCGGTAATTGTGATTTCGATATGATCCTTCAGTTTGTCGAAATCAGGCATGCTGCGCATTGCTTTTTGCAGCTGTTCCTTCAACTTCTCCATGTCCTTCTTGGACAAGGAGAAATTTTCTCCAGAACCAACCTGATCCGTGCCCACCATTTTGGAGGTGCCAGAAGGGTCCTTGAAATATCCGCCAATTGCCTGCTGGATCTGTTTGCTGGTATTCATCAGCCAAAGCACAATGAAAAGCGCCATCATCGCGGTCACAAAATCGGCATAAGCCACTTTCCAGGCTCCGCCGTGGTGAGCCGTGTGGGTGACCTTCTTTTTGATAATGATGATGGGACGCGCTTTATCCATGGTTATTGGTTATTTACCGGCTGCTGCCGCGGCGGCTGCCGTCTCTCCGCCACCTTTATTACGACAAGCATTTTCCACTTCCTGAAATGACGGACGAACATGTCCAGGAATGGCACGCCGTCCAACCTCGACCGCCAGGATTGGAGCGCTTCCCTTCAGGAATGCGATCATCAGAACGCGTAACACATAAAGATAAGCATGTTCTTCGTCAACGACCTTCGTCATGCTGGCGGCAAGCGGCGAAATTAAGCCGTAGCAAAGTAAAATGCCAAGAAATGTTCCCACCAGCGCGGCAGCCACTTTACGCCCGATTTCCTCCGGAGGCCCGCCAAGAGAGCCCATGGTGATAACTACGCCAAGCACCGCAGCCACAATTCCCAAGCCCGGCAATGTATCTGCCACTGTGGCCATGGCGGTAGCCGGTTGGGTAGCTTCGTGGTGACGCACTTCCATATCAAGCTCGAGCAGCTGATCCAAATCAAAAGCTTCCACGCCCGTAATTGCCATGCGGAGTGTGTCACAAAGAAAATCACGGACATGGTGATCTTTTAGAAATTTTGGATATTTGGTGAAGATGGGGCTTTTCGCGGGCTCTTCCACGTCCCCTTCGAGTCCCATTAAGCCCTCTTTGCGGGCTTTATTTAGAAGCTCATACATCATTTTCAAGGTCTCGTTATAACGCTGCTTGGTGTAGGGTGGCCCGCTAAACACGCCGATGATGCCTGCAACAATGGCTTTCAAAACCCGCAGCGGGTTCGCAATCAAGACCGTCCCCGCGGCAGCTCCGCCAATGATTAAAAGCTCGGCGGGCTGAAGGAGCACCTTCAAATTTCCGTGCTCCATCTTGTAGCCGGCAACGATGGCCCCAAATACAACGACGATTCCAATGATTGCGAACATAAATCTAGGTATTGCCGTCCTTCCCCGCTCCGGCCGCCGCCGCTTTCGCAAGATTCTGTGAACGCGAAACTTCAGCCCGCCCTATAAGAGTTTCTGTCGTATCTCCGGTCATGACCGTGGCGGACCCAATCGAGGTCGTAGCCAGTAATTCATCTCCCCACCATTGAATTCCCTCATAGTGAAGAACTCTTCGAACACGGTCCACCAGGCTTTTTACTCCCTGATTTTCGCAACTCGGTGCAATGGCCAGAAATTTATCGTCGTCCCAACGACCGAGAAAATCAGTCGGACGAAGGGTATTCTTGAGGTTCCGCGCCACTAACCCAAGAATGGTGTCTCCCGCTTCGCGGCCATACTTCAGCCTGAAAGAATCGAGATTCTCGATGCGAGTCAATAAGATGGAAAACGGAACGCGATATTCTTCGAAGCCTGTGAGATTCTCTCGTAGATGGAACTGAGTGAATCCGAGATTGGGAATTCCGGTTGTTTCATCGAGGCACCCATAGGAAGCCAGCGTATTTTGTACACGCCTTTTTTCAAGCGATGACCTCTGATTCTCGAAGCTCTCTGCGGCGCCAATGATTGAGCCATGCTCATCGCGGATGGGAACGGTCCATACATGCACGGGAATTCGCCGTCCATCCTTGTGATGGAAATACATCTGCGACACTTTTTTCCTGCCGTTGAGAAGAGTGTCACGCACTGGACACAGGCCTCGGCAGGAGCTGCATCCCAGCTCATCGCATTCTTTTAGAAGGTTCTCCTGGCATGAATGACCCAGCACTTCATGCTGCAAGTAACCTGTGAGCCTTTCCGCGCCGTCGTTCCAAAAATGTATCTTACGATCACGATCCATCAGATAGACTCCCGTCTGGAGGCTACTGAGCACCGTTCGAAATATCTCCGGGTCTTTGAAGTCTGGCATATCTTGTCCGTAACTCTTTTAAGGAAAACTTCTTATCGGCCTTTGAGTTTTTAGACTTTAAGTTGGTGATTATTGGATGAGAGATTGGTTAGGAGTTTCCATGCCTGGGAGGATCGCTCCGAACCAAACAGCTATTTCTTCCCTGCTGAGTGAGCGCGGGTACGGCCTTGAAATGCTTCCAGCAACGCTTCGCAACGCAACTCCAGCCTGTCGAGCCTATGCACTTGCTCGCAACATGCGCGCGTGGCCTCTACCCGCTGAGCTTCATTTTCCAAACAAAAACGGATTCTCTCCGCCAGTTCTCCCGGCTTACCAGGGTCGTAATAGTGGGCGAGGATGTTGTCGTAATTTTTTTGCGAAGGGATGGTTGGAGTAATCAAGAACGTTCCACATGCCAAGGCTTCATATACTTTTGTAACTACCAGTTCTGAAAGACTAGGAAGATTTACAAAAACTTTGATCTTCCGTAAATTGTCCGCATACAGTGCGGCGCTTTCCCGGATACGCACACCGCTCAAATCAAGCACCTGCACATTACCCAATTTCAACGTAATTCCCTTCAGAAAGGGCTTTAAAGTCTCCAAAAATGCTGCTCGTTTGGGATAGATGAGGCCAATGAATGCCGCGTCATACTCTTTAGGCTGGTTCCAGTCCGGCTTAAAGACTTCAGTGTCCACGCCGAAAGGAAGCCATTTCAGCCCATATTTTTCGTCCTGGACCGCAGAACAAAATGTGAAATCGGCAAATTCGCGTATCTCTTCCAGTGGCATCCGGCCATAGTCTTCTCGTTCAACCGTCTCATGCATCCACGAGACTTTCGGAACCGAGATCTTGTGCCAACGGGGATATAGCTTGAGCAAATGTCCCCGCACATGCTCCGGTCCTGAAACCAGAATCCCATCAAACTCACGTAATTGCTCGGCGCTCGGATATTGCCGCGGATCAATTCCACTTTTTGTCACATCCACGGCAAAACCAGTGGTCGGGTGTCCCATGCGGTTTAGAGTGTCCACCAAACCAGTGGCCACGCCCCAGGCGCAAAAGATGGAAGCGGGATGAAAGCATGCCAGTTTCAAGAAGATTTCCTTTCGACACAACTCTCCTCTCTCACATCAGCAATCCCGATGCCTCATCTGACCCTAATTCGCGTTGCGGCAAATCTGATCTCTCTGACGCATCCACTGGCATGGCGCGTGCTCCCTGGATTGGTTGAGGCTGCAAGTCTCAAATCAAACTTTAATCTTCATTAAAATGCCTACAATCGCCCTTTCCATGATCGTGAAGAACGGCGCCAGCACTATTCGTGCGTGCCTTGAAAGTGTGTGCGGCATTGTGGACCAAATCGTTATTGCCGATACTGGCTGCGCCGACCAAACCTGCGACATTGCGCGAGAATTCGGGGCCATACTCGTTTCATTTCCATGGGAGAACCACTTCGCCAACGCTCGCAATGCGGCCCTTAAGCCGGTGACTGCCGATTGGGTGCTGGTTCTGGACGCAGACGAAGAACTGGACGAGGAGGCACGGAAGCGAATTCCCGATCTCTTAAAGGCATCGAATGTAGGCGGCTACATCACACCAATTCGCAACTATGTTCCGAACAAATTTACTCGCGCATGGGATCGCATAGCGGTTCCGAACGACAACCGTCACGCGCGCGCGAAAGATGCACCGGCCTACGTGGTACATGAAAACTGCCGGTTCTTCCGTCGTCATCCCGAGATTTTTTTCATGGGGCGCGTGCACGAGGCCGTAGAAGGGCCGATCCAAGCTTTAGGAATGAAGTTATTGCCGGCTCCTTTCTTCATCCATCATTTTGGCCAGATGTCGTCTCAGCAGCAAAAGGATGACAAAGCTGTCTTCTATCGCGATCTGTTAAGGCTTAAAACTGAAGAACAGCCCAATGACTCCCTTGCATGGATTCAACTTGGCCTGCAGGAATATGAATGTCTGGGAAATGCGGAAGAAGCGTTGCGCTGCCTGGACCGGGCCCTCATTCTCCAGCCACAAGCCTCCGACGCGTGGATTTTCAAGAGCATGGCATTGCTGAACCTTGGGCAGCCTCAGCAAGCGCTGACGGCGCTTGGAAACGCAAGAAAAGACAGCAAGGGTGCGGCTTTACGGGAACAGCTTCGTGGAGACGCTTTTCATTATCTTGAACAATTGCCCGAGGCCCGCGCCGCCTATCGGGAGGCACTTAAGTTGAGACAGCACGACCCAATTCTTGAGAGTAAATTGGGATTCGTTGAAGTAAAGCTTGGTCAGCATAAGGCCGGCATCGCAAAACTCGAGCGCGCAGCAAAAGCAGCGCCCGCCCTGCTTGAAGTGCACGATCGTTTGGTAAAAGCCTACGTCTTGGTGAAGGAATTGAATCGGGCTGCTGTGGCATCCGAAGAATTCTTGTCTCACATCGCGCATCCCAAGCTATTCATGCGAGCAGCCAGCATCCGGGCTCAGATGCAGCAGTGGGAGCAGGCGGCACACATTCTCGCTTCTGGATTACAGATGTTTCCTGCATCCCCGGAACTGCAATTGGCCGCAAAGGAAGTATCCGCCAAATACGCCACCGCCAATCCAGCCCAAAATGCACAGGCAGCGAGCGCAGGTTCAAGCACGTAGTATTTTCCAGAAAACAACTCCAAACTACCTCGCTCAGCTTTCCTTGCGGCCCACAAAGGCCCAGGTGGGAAGACATATCTTCTTCACCAACCTGTCACAGATGGTCGCTTGCAATTTTGAGTCAGATTCCGTTTGCGCAATGATGTCACTAATATGCGCAAAATACCGGGCCACCGTAAGCATGCGGCGACGTATGCGCTCCTGAAGAACGGCGGGGAGCTTTGGATGAATTTCCTTCTCCGCGCGCTTGCAGACGTCCAGCACACACTTCGCGTACCACAGCACATGGTGTACGTTGCTGAAGTTCCCTAGATGATCCAATTGCACACCGTGGCGCGCGAACATCCGCCGGTAGTAGGCCTCCGTTCGCCAATAGCCGACGCCATAAGATTCCGCTCCCGATCCGGTCGCTACCTTAAAGTATTCAATTGCCTGCGGGCGAGAAAGAATCGTCATGCCCGCTTGCGCGTAGTGATGGTCCGCCATCAATTGGTCCGGCGAGTATTTGTTTCCGACCACTACGTAGATCACGCCGTTGCGACGCAGCAACTGGGCCAGGGCCGCAATTGTGAGGCCGGGATCCATAACATGCTCGAGGACATCCTGCACGACGATAATGTCGAAGGTGCCAATGCGCTCTTTTATTCCTGGAGCGCAGATATCATCAAGACGGTAGTCGGATTTGATTCCGAGGTCGGCAAGCCGCTTTTGGCCTACCCGCGCACGTTCCGCATCAATCTCCACTCCAGTCACATCGCATCCCTGTTCTGCGAAAGAAATCAGCGTCCCGCCGTAGCCGCATCCCACGTCGAGCATGCGCCGGCCTGAAAGAGGGATGTGCTTGCGCACCTGCCGGGCAATGGCGCGGCCGCGCTGGATTTCACGGTTGGCGTAACTCCGCCACACGGCTGAATTGATTCCTGAAAAATATTCCCCCGATATCAGGCGATTGGCATACGCAGGTGGAAAGTAGTCGCGGTCGGCAAGACACTGCTGCATACCCTGCTGCGCCCGCCTGACTTGATTCGGCGAAGCTGTTGCTTTTATTTTTTCATATTCGAGGAAGGCTTCATCCGCGCGCCCCGATGCCAGAAGAATATCAGCCAGGAAAAAACGCCCTTCGGTATTGTCCGGATATTTTGCGGCAAAGTTTTGGGCTTCGGCCCGCAGGTTTGCAAGTTCAGTATCGAATTTGCGATAGATCTTGAGCAATGCCGGCTCCCCTTCAGACAGTTCAGGGGTCGCATTTGGGGTAGCCTTTGCAGGCTTCGCCGCGGCCGCGGACAAGCTCGCATTCGAGACCATCGCAAAGCTTCCTGCCCGAGTGGATTCGCATTTTGTCAGCATTCGCTTGAGTGTTTCGCGCTCTTGCGCATCCGCAGTGGCGCACGCCTGCTGCAGGTACGGGGCAGACTCTGTGAACTTAGTAGCGCTGAATAAAAGAATTCCCAAATTCGCCGCCGCTTTGTCATAGCTCTGGTCAAGTTGGAGGGCCTTCCGAAAACCCTTTTCCGCCTCGTGCTTACGACCGAGCGCGAGTTGCACCATGGCCCAGTCATTCCAGGTTTCACAGTTCTCTTCCTGAATGAGTGCCGATGCCATCAACTTATCGGCTTCGGTCAATGCTCCCTTTCTATAAGACTCGACTGCTAACTGGTGATCTGCTGTCATGTGCAAACACTCCCGCTGAGATAAACACGGAACCATACAAGCAATTGCGCTTCCTCATCTGTTTCTAACCTCGTTCAACCAACTTCCGCGGGCTAGGTTCGCAGTCCGATTAACACAAAATGAGGCAAGCTAATTGCTATCCATCTTGAGGACACTTCCGCCCGGACAAAAACACTAAGATGTTGCGATTTCGCGCGAGCTAGAGCATGCCTACCAATGAAGACCACGCAAATGCGCTGAAGGCGTTCCACGAGGGACGCATGGAAGAGGCCGCGCACCTGCTGGGCGAGGCCCTGGGCGACGAAGAATCCAGCGAATTGTGGAACGATTGGGCCACAGCGCAATTTCAATTAAGTAAATCCGAAGAAGCTGAGGAAGGCTATCGTCGCGCGCTGGAGCTCGACGGTGAAAACGCCGAAGCTGCCCTCAATCTTGGAGTTTTGCTCAAGCATTCCGGAAGAAACAGCGAGGCCATCGAATGGTTGGAACGAGCGGTTCCCAGGCTTACAGAACCAGATCGTTCCTCCGTCATTGCGATGCGGGAGGAGTGCCGCATCGCCACGGCATGCAGTTTGCCATCAACTGCCATTGCGCCTCATCTACTGAAGTTTGCGGGCAAAAACGACAACGAGCAATCCTATCTGCAAACTCATCTTGCCCGTTACGTCAAAACATTGGAGTTATTGCCCAATGCTGCTTCAGGACAGACGCTGCTCGAACTTGGCTCTGCGTTCCATCACCTTACCCCTTCGCTAAAATCTCTGAAGGGATACGACGTTCGTTGCAGCGATATTTGGGAGGGTGACGCGAAGACCGTGCGTCAAATCATCTCTATCGACGGAACTGAATCACACGAGGTTGACGTTGATAACTTTGATGTCGAGCACTTTCCCTGGCCCTATCCCAATTCTTCGTTTGATGTTGTGCTCTGCTGTGAGATGCTGGAGCACTTGATCTCGGACCCTATGGGCGTTGTCGCCGAGATCAGCCGGGTGTTGAAACCTTCTGGTTTGCTCTTGCTGACAACTCCCAACATGGCGAGCGCAAAGAGCGTGGAGTACGCATTGAAGGGCGAGAGCCCTTACATATACGGCCGCTACGAACCGGGCGGACGTCCCACGGACCACCACAATCGCGAATACACCACAAATGAGGTTGAAAGACTGCTGACATTCGGCGGCTTTCAGATTGAACGCATCATCACGCAAGACAGTTGGTGGAACCGCGATCGCTCACTCTTGCGGCTGTTTGCCTCTCGCGGGCTTCCCATAGCACGACGAGGGGACAACACGCTGTGCCTTGCACGGAAAACAAACAACGCAATCGAACGGTACCCGGAAGAGTTTTATTTAACCGTAGGAACACAATCGGTACGGCGGGACGACCAGGTCGGCAGCGCTGAACCCGAAGAGTCCAACGGCGACCGTCCGCTGCGGGTCCTCATCGTCAACGAGATGCTTCCGCAGACAGACCGTAATGGATCCGATGTGCGGATCATGCAGATCGTGCGAGAACTTCGCGAGCAGGGGCATCAGGTCACTTATGTCGCCCGCAACGGCCACCTCCGCGAGCATTACACCTCGGCCCTTGAGGATTTAGGCGTCAAGGTGTGGGCGCATGATAGCGAGCGGCTGCACTATTTAGGCGTGGATGATCCCATCGATTGGAATTTCGGGCAGATATTGCAGGAAGGCAATTTCGATCTCGCTATTCTTCTAATGTGGTTCTGGACAAGCACTTCGATCCCCGAACATTACATGGGAACGATTCGCCAACAATCGCCACGCACCCGCATTGCGGTCCTCACGGACGACCAACATGGCTTGCGCGAACTGCGCATGGCGCAATTGACGGGCCTTTGGTCGGATTATGAACGGGCTGAAAACTACGGCACGCGCGAAATTGAAGTCTATCGCAACGCGGACATCTTACTGTCCATCTCGGAAGATGACCGGCGCGGGTTGCTCTCGAGAGATTCGTCGTTGCATATCGGCTTGCTTCCCATGATTGCGGAACTTTTACCGGAGGGGCCGGAGCTCTCCGACCGAAAGGGTGTTCTCTTTCTTGGCAATTTCACCAATGCAGCCAATCGCGACGGCGTCGAATGGTTGCTTAAGGAAGTCTGGCCCCTGGTCCGCGCACAAGTTCCAGAAGCAACGCTTTCTTTGGTTGGAAGTAACTTGCCGGCCGGACTAGGCTCCCAAGAAGGTGTACAGCCGATTGGTCATGTGCCAGACATTAAGCCCTTTTTGCTGCAACATCGAGTGTTCATCTGTCCCATCCGCTTTGGAACCGGGATCAAAACCAAAAACCTTTCCGCCCTTGGAAGCGGGCTGCCGCTGGTCACGACGACCATAGGCGCCGAAGGGATGAATCTGCGCAACGGAAACAGCGCATTGATCGCCGACAACGTCGAAGAATTTGCCGCCGCAATCGTCCGGGCCTATACGGACAACATATTGTGGCAGCGTCTATCACGCGAAGGGCGGCAACACGTGGCGATTGAATTCGGCTATGCGCGTTTGCAGAAATCTATTCGCAATCTCGCCCAGCAGGTTCCCTCCGCCAGCCTTCCTGCAAAGAATGCTCCCTATGAGCCTTCTTACCTAGCAGTCGAAAAACTCAATCCGGATATTCTTACCTGCCGCCCAGTTCACTATCGTCAATGGCTGCGCCTTACGGGATATTTGCAACTCGCGGAAGAACATTTAACGCACAGTTGTCCTTCGCAGGCTTTGGAACAGCTTCGTCACATCTTCAGCACGTCCCGCAACGGCGACCATGCGCATGTGATATTCGATCACGTATTGAACCTCATGGCGCGCTGTTACAACGAACTGGGGAATGAGGACAAGGCTCGCGAATATGAATGCATTAGAAGAGACGCGGAGCACGAAAGATCCGCATTGCCAACGCAAGCGCCGGCGCTCGTGATAAAAGGATCGGGTCCGAAACTCTCCGTAATTATTCCGAGCTACAATCGCGCGGCGCAGCTCAAAGTATGCCTGGCAAACCTGGAGGCGCAATCACTTCCGGCTGACAACTGGGAGATCATCGTTGTGGACGATGGATCAACCGACAGGACGGCCCAAGTGTGCGAAGAGTTCCCCAGTTACTGTCGTTTTGAATATCTCAGGCAAAGCCATACTGGGATCGGCGCGGCATTGCATGTCGGCGTTCAGCGGGCGCGAAGTCCCTACCTGTTATTTATCAAAGATGACACCATTCCCCACGCCTCCATGCTGGCCGATCATCTTCAAGCGCAATGCGCACTGGGAGAAAGAAAAGGCGCCATCCTCGGAAGCCGCGCCTACCCGTCGGAAGCTGCCGAAAACGCCTTGAATTTGTATATCGCTCAGAATCCACTGTTCTTCGTTCAATCGTTGCTTTCGCCTGAACTCCAATCGAAGCGCTTTTACTTCATGGCCTCAAATCTCAGCATTTCCAAAGACCTTGTGTTGTCTCTGGGCTCCTTTGACCCAACACTTGACATCGGCGCAGACGTTGAACTTGGTGTCCGCATGCACAATGCCGGGTACCTTCTGCAAAAACTGGCCACGATCAAATCTGAGCACAATCATCTTTCCACCTCGGTAGAAGAGTTCATCAACAAGGCCCGCCGCTACGGCACGGCCCAGGCGCGATTGTTCCGCATTCATCCCTCGCTGGTTGGGGACGGCACCGGCCCATTCGGAAAACTCGAGGATGCTTCCATGAAAAAAATCAAGCAACTGCTTAAGCAAACCCGCGCCGAAACACTGCAAAAGACAAAAGAATTGGAAAAGATGAACTCCGCTAGTTTGCGCCCCTACTTGAACACACCAGCAGGAGCACAAAAAATTCGCAGCGTGATGCAAGCCGTGAAAGAAGCAGCTTCGGCGGTCTATTGGTCTCACTTTTTCGCCAGCTTCCTGGAAAGCTGGGGTGAAGGCAAAGTCCGCGCCGCGAAAGCCGGAAACTAAATGAAGGTTACTTTTTGGGATGACCAGAGAGGGACAAATTTCGCAATTCAGTTAAGTGGCGTGTTTTTAGCAACTTCCATTTCAGGAGAGTGCCGAAGTAACACGAATTCCGATTACCGTCGTCACCTATTGGGCGTGTATGGAAAAACTGGAACTGCCGATAAATAGCAGGCACAACACGACCTGCTCCAAACAGCGGTACTCGGCACTTTGAGGTCACGCCGGGGCCTCAAGCGCAGGCGGAATTCGAAAAGGAGATTTTCAATGTCACTTAGCATTCTGAACAACATTTCGTCTCTGTCAGCGCAGAACCAGTTGAATCTTACGCAGATGTCTTTGAACAAGACCCTGCAACAGCTGTCTTCCGGTTCGCGCATCAACTCTGGTGCGGATGATGCCGCCGGTCTCGCTATCGCCGATGGTTTGAACGCGAACATCACCGCCTTAACCCAGTCAACCCGCAATGCCACGGACGGTGTCGGCATGTTGCAGGTTGCTGACGGCGCCCTGTCCCAGATCACTTCACTTCTGAACCGCGCAGTCACTCTGGCAACTGAATCGTCCACGGGAACCGTGAGCGATAGCCAGCGTACTGCGTTGGACGCTGAATTCACCTCCATCAAGACCGAAATTGACACGATTGGCCAGAAGACGACTTATAACGGCCAGGCGATCTTCGGCGCGGCGGCAAACTTGACGGTTTACATGTCGGATTCCAGCTCCGCTGGCACCTCGAGCGTGTCCGTCACCATCGGGCAGGTAGATTCAACTCACCTGGGATCCACCAGCTTGAGCGGCGACTTGACGACCGCTGGAAACGCGCAGACCTCACTGGGCACCATCAACAGCGCGATCGCAGCGGTTGCTTCACTGCGTGGCACGCTGGGAGCCAGCTCCAACCAACTCCAGGCTGCTTCCGGCGTTATGAGCAACCAGATCCAGAACCTGACCAGTGCCGAAGACGGGATCCGTTCTGCGGACATTGCTCAGACATCTGCTGCTCTGTCGAAGTTCAGCATTCTGCAACAGACTGGTATCACCGCCTTACAGCAATCGAACCAGATGCAGCAATCAGTTTTGAAGCTGCTCCAATAATTCCGGCCTAGGATTGGTGGGGCTAACCGGCCCCACCAAATCTAGTATGCGGTGGAGCAATAACGCTTAAGAATAGGGAGTCCACCAGCCGATGAGTACATTACCCTCTGTCAATCTTGGCTCTTTGTTGTCTGCTCTTGGTAATTCGGGTACCGGTATTGATGTCAGCGGAGCCGTAAGTCAGATTCTTCAAACCGAAGCAATCCCTCAACAACAATGGCAGGCGCAGCAAGCGACTCTACAGGGCCAAACCAGCGCCATTAATACGCTCGAAGGCCTGGTTTCAACGCTCCAAACCTCGTTGCAAGGACTAGGAGACCCCGCGGGAACGGCATCTTCGATGTCCGCCACATCTTCAAACACGGGAGTTGTAAGTGCCACGGCCGCTCCCGGCACCGCTGCGGGGAACCACGTAGTGGTCGTAAACAATGTTGCGACAACCGGAGCATGGTACTCGGATCCGGTGGCAAACAGCACTACCGCGTTGACTGCGGGAAGCTTTGATATTCAGGTTGGGTCGAATACTCCCACAACAATTACGGTGGGCAGCGGCGTCAATACATTGAGCGACTTGGTTTCGGCCATCAATGGCCAGAATCTGGGAGTCACGGCGAGCGTCATCAATGACTCCACTGGCTCCCGGCTCGCACTTGTGAGCACTGCTTCCGGCACCGCTAACGATTTCACTATAACGAACGACAGTAGCGTGGGCTTTACCCAAGCAGTCCAGGGTAAGGATGCTTCGCTCACAGTAGATGGAATTCCCATCAGCAGCGCCAGTAACAGCGTGACCGGGGCGGTGAATGGTTTGACGTTGAATCTAGTAAGTGGATCGGCGGGCACTGAGGTGAACGTTGCAGTCGCGCCCGACTCAGACCAGATATCCCAGGCGGTTAGCAGTTTCGTCTCTGCCTACAATGCAGTGATCCAGAACGTAAATTCGCAATTTGCTTTTGACCAAACCAGCAATACCTCGGGGACTTTGGCCGGCGACAGCACCGTCCGGATGTTGCAGGACGCATTACTGGGCTCGGGCAGTTATTCATCCTCGGGCAGCGCAATTGCCACACTGGGCCAGCTAGGCATCACCATGAACAACAATGGAACACTGACCCTCGACAATTCAGCGTTGAACAGCGCGGTCCAGAACAACTTCAGCGCGGTGCAGAGTTTTTTCCAAGGAACCGCCGCTAACGGCTTTGCCGCTGCATTGAATAGTCAATTGAGTACGTTTACTGACCCCATTGGCGGCGCGTTCACCGTCGAATTACAAAGCATCAGCAGCGAAAATTCAGATCTGCAAAGCCAGATTGATGATTTCCAGGTTTATCTGAACAGTGAACAGGCGAGGCTCACCACCGAATACAACCAGATTGACGCTACGTTGCAACAGTTGCCGATTCTGGAGAAACAAGTCGCGGCCGAGCTTGGCCAGAACACCTCGGGGAATAGCTAATGAACTGGAAAGAGACTGAACTTTCTTACCGTAAAGCTTCCATCCAAAACGCTACATCGGTGGGCTTGGTCATTATTATGTATGACATGCTTGCAGCCGACCTGCGTCGCGCCATTGAGGCTATGCAGGCTGGCGACGTTGAAAAGCGCTCCGCTGAACTGAAGCACGCCTTCCTGGTCCTACTGCAACTCGAGGGTTCTCTGGACATGGAAAAGGGAGAGCAGGCTGCCCGCAATCTCTCTCAGTTTTATTCCGTCGCGCGGGCCAAGATATTAGAAGCCCACATCAAAGCGAGCGCACCTATGCTACAACGCCAGATCGATCTGATCGTGGATGTGCGCGGCGCATGGGAGAAGGTGAACACTCCGGTTGCCGAACCAAGTACTGCGCACGAGACTGAAGATCCGGCGCGCGACATACAAGTAGTCTCGAACAACGATACGCATGAGACTGCTGTCAGTACTTGGTCCGCATAACGACCCGCGGCCTGAGCAGGTGGATTCAACTTCATCCACCTGACGTAACCAGCAAGAAGATAACTCCCGTAATTCCGACTGGTTGAAGAATTGAAACAGTCACGCCGATAAGTTACCCGTGCAGTATCCTGCGGGACCTTCAGGCGAAGGGATCTTGTGCTCTGGCGATGGCGCGTAAGTTGTAGGTGCGTACAGCTACGGGGGGCGTTGCCAGCCTTTTGCTTGCATCTTACGCCTGAAGGGGGCCCCAGGACCCTCGATCATCACGGGCTTTACTCTTCAACATCACTCAGCGAGGCAGGTTACCCCTCTTCCGAATTGGCGCATTTCGCCATGATATTGGCCGACTCATGGGCAAATGAAAACTCCACAAACATGGTGGCAGGAAAATGAATAAATCGGACGCCTGATGTTTACTTAAGATAATCCAGCAGCGTATTCTGCGAGACCTTTGCTGCTGCCGCGAGCGCCGCCTGATGCGTGACTTCGGCTTGTGACAGATCTGTGGCCGCCTTTGACAGGTCCGCTCCTACCAGAGTATTTTCCTGCGACGAAAGATTGACCTTTTCTGTTTGCAGGAAGGTCTGATTGGCATTGAGCTGATCAACCGCGTTGCCATAGAACACGCGCTGTTGGGTCACGTAATTGTAAGCAGTCCGAAGCTGGGTTGTGGCATTGCCAATGGCGGTTGTATCGCCGCTCTGCAAAGCCGTGATGAGCCCCTGCAATGAATTCATAACATCGCCGCCGGCACCCTGGAACATCTGATCGCCGGGCATATTCACGGTAATGTTGCGGCCCGTTCCGATCTCTACTGTATTGGTATTGGAGTTTCCGTTGTAGGTAACTCCCGAGGGCTGCGACGTGTCTGCAACGAAGGGCGGGGTGGTTGTGGCTGTGCCAGCAAAAATATAGATGCCTTGATACGAGGTGTTCGCGAGTTGCAGGACCTGCGATTGGATGCCAATGACTTGCTGCGCAATTCCCTGCTGGTCTGATGCTGACAATGTGCCATTGGCACCCTGCACCCCCAGTGAAATTGCCTGATTCAGAACGCTAACCACGGAACTGAGCGTTGAGTCTGCCGTCTGAAGCTGCCCTTCGATGCTCGTCGTATTCTGAAGGTATTGGTCTGTCTGTGCACTGCTGTTCAGATTTCCAACCAAGGCAGCCGCGGCGGCGGGATCGTCAGAAGGGACGTTGACCCTGCGGCCGGTTGATATCTGCTGCAGCGCGGTATTTTCCTGCGCCTGTGTTTGCCAGATTGCCGTAAGAATGTCCGGCGTGATGTTGGGATTCACTCGCATCGTAGTTCCCCTTTATCCTGATGCTCCCATGCCAATTACGGTCTGGGTCAATTGGTCCACCGTCGAAATCACACGGGCAGCCGCTTCAAAGGCCCGCTGATAAGTGATGAGATTTGTGCTTTCCTCATCAATCGAAACGGCAGAAACTGAACCCCACTGATCGTTCAACTGGTTCAAGCTGGCAGTTCCAGCGTCTGATTCAGCCTGTGCCTGCTGCGTCAGATTGCCCACGTTAAATACGATGTTGGCAAAGCTATCGGTCGGGCTCGCCCCAGAAGGTAATTCCTGGCTCTGCACTGCGGTCATTTGCACGATGTTGCCATTGCTGCCGGCAGACCCGTCGGAACTCGCAGCAATAGCGTTGGGGTCCGTAATCACAACAGAAAAGCTGGCTGCGGCTCCGGCGCCTGAGGCCGCGGAAAAAAATGCCTGACCCGCCTTTCCATTTAAATCCGTTCCGGCTTCATGAGCTGTATTGAAAGCGGTGGCAAACTGGCTGGCTAAAGTGTCAAGTTGATTGAGAACGCCCGGCAACACCTGGTCCCGCACCTGCAATATGCCGCCCAGCTTCCCATTTTTTATGGAACTCGTGATGTCTTGCCCCTGGGAAAAGATATGTTCGGTGCCGGTGGAATCGGCTGCGGCTTGCAACGCGAAACTTTGGCCGCCGACTACCAGCGCGGATCCATTGGCGGTCGTGATGGTCTGCCCGTCTTTGGTCTGGATGATGGAAACATCAGTTAATTGTGACAACTGTTGTACCAATTGCGTCTCTTGGTCCTGAATGACGCCGGGCTCCTGTCCCAGTTGCTGCATCTGCGCGACCTGCGCATTCAACTTGGCAATTTGCTGCGTGAGACTGTTGATCTGGTCCACGGCTTGAGAAACATTCAAGTTCAAACTTGTCTGGATATTCGAAAGGCTGGTGGAAGTTTGATTGAATGAATTTGCGAGGTTCTGAGCATCTGTCAGCACAGCCTGGCGTTGAGGAATGCTCGTCGGATTCGTAGACAGCTGGCTCAGACTGTTGAAGAACGCGGTCATGTCCGCGCCAACCCCTTGGGTGGAGTCCGAAAATAGCCCCTGCACCTGATTCAGGGCGGCCAATTGCGCCTGTGCGCCGCTCTGCTGCTGGTTTTCTTCTGAAATGCGCAGGTCTAGCAGTTGATCCCGAATGCTCTGGACCTTTTCCAGAGTAACTCCGGCACCATAGGTAATTCCATTTTCCACGGTGGGAGTGTTCTCCGTAAGGACGGGCACTTCACGGGTATAGCCGGGCGTGTTTGCGTTCGCGATATTGTTGCTGGTGACCTGTAAAGCCGCCTGATCGGCCAGAAGCGACTGCACAGACATCAGCATTGTGGAGGTTAATCCGGGCATGGGGTTAGACCTCGCACGACCATGTATGGTCCATGGATTTTTTGTCGAGCCCCGCTCCATAGCAACGATAGAGTCCAGAAAGTAGACCTACGGTCCGTTCGGAGCGTTTAAGAAGTGCGGCGCAAACCCGGTTTTTTAGCGCGAGCGCCATATAGGCATGGCGAATCTCCGCGGCGGAGCTGACATCCGGCAGACTTGATTCAGTAGATTTTGCTCTTAGCGAAACGATCTCACTAAAAAGCATTTCCTGTCTCGCCAAGCTTTTTTCCAACAGCGAAAAATCATTTTTTTCGAGCGCGCAAATAGCACCCTGAACTTCATTAGACAAGGCGCGTACCCGAGCCAGATGCTCGTCATGAACTTGCTTGCGAGTTCGATCAGATTCCGTCATGCGATCCAAAATTAGAAATTCTCATTTATCGCGATGACTACTTAATCGCGTCATTCAACATCGCTTCCGCCACTTGCTGCGGATCAACCGAATACTGCCCGCTCTGGACAGCCGAACGCAGGCTATCCACTTTGTCCTGCCGCACTTCCGGAGACTCCAGAGCTTTGGACGTCAAAGAACCCAGAGTCACGGAATCTTCCGAAAGCGCAGAGCTATTACTGTCTGCTGGGGTTCTGCGAGCCCTTCCACTGGAGGAGGACTTGCCCGATTTTTCAGTTTCGGCGCCCCGAAGGGGGGAATTCAGATCAATTCTCATAAGAGAAACCTCATATTCCGTAGTGGCACGTACCTAATCGGCACTCGCTTGGCGGAACTTTAGTTTTCCAATACAACTTATGAAGTTTATAAGTGCTTATGAATCTATTACTTAGCTTTTGCAACATTTCCAGTCGTCATACTTCCAGGCTCAATCGGCTGCTGATTGCTGTTTTGCTGTGTCTTTTCCAGAGCCTTGCTGAGCATATGGGCAATGCCCAATCCTCCGTCTTTTGTCAGTGCCTGAGCCAGGGATTGCGTTGCGATTCCTTGAAGCTGATCATGTCCGGGATCGGTCTGGTTGTCTGGATCGCCACCCGGAACAGTGCCAAAGGATTTCTCTGCCTGTTCCAGCCATTGTCCAATCAAAACGCTTTCAAAGTCTCGCGCAGATTTTTCGATTTTTGCCTTGTCTCCGCCTTTCGGCTCAGATTTCAAGCCCTGGATCGCTCGAGTTCCCGCGCTCTGGCTTAAGCTCATAACCGAAGGCGTCGTCAATGGAATTCCCGCCATAACTATTGAATCTCCAATTCTGCCTGCAGCCCGCCGTCGGATTTAATCGCTTGTAAAATCGCGACGACATCAGAAGCTGTTGCGCCCATCGCGTGCAAGCCATTGATCAATTCTTCGACATTGGCGCCTTCGCTTAGTTGGATAGTCTTAGCTGGCGCTTCTTCCGCCGTAACGTCCGTGTCCTTGATCACTTTGGTATCTCCGGTCTTTGAGAACGGCGAGGGCTGAGAAACTGAAAATTTATTGATCACTTCCACTGTCAGGTCGCCGTGGATCACTGCCACGGGAGAAAGCTTTACATCTCCGCCCATCACGATAGTGCCGGTCCGCTCATTCACAATGACTTTTGCGGGGGGGTGGAAGGAGATGGCCAGATTCTGCACTTCAGAAATTAAGGTGGGAACGGAAGCAATGCCGGATTGCGCAACGTTCACATCAATGCGGCGGCTATCAAGAGCAATGGCAATGGGCTTTTTGAATTCAGAGTTGATCACTGCGGCAACATCATGCGCAGCGGTGAAGTCTGGATTGCGCAGGATGAATGACAAGGTCGTAAAACGGCTAAGATCGACCGAGGCGTCGCGCTCGACGATTCCGCCCTCCGGAACCCGGGCTACCGTAGGATGGTTTACCTCTTTCGTATTCCCATTCGAGCCTGCACTGTAGCCACCGAGAGTTAATGGGCCTTGAGCTTGGGCATAAACCTGGCCGTCATCGCTGTGTAACGCTGTGAGCAGGAGAACTCCACCTTCAAGACTTTTGGCATCACCGACAGACGATACGGTGACATCGAGCGCGGTTCCGGGACGAGCGAACGCAGGCAACGAGGCCGTCACAATCACTGAGGCCACATTCCGTACCTGTATCGAGCCTGCAGGAATTTGTAATCCAAGGCGTTGCAGAACGTTCGCCAATGTTTGGGTGGTAAAAACGGTTTGTTGGCGATCTCCGGTTCCCTTTAATCCGATGACAATACCGTAGCCAACCAGAGGATTGCTGCGGACTCCCTCGATGTTGGCGATATCTCGAATCAGTACCCGGCTGTTTTGTTGACTATCTACCGTAACTGCTTTCGGTGTCGCGTCGGCATGGATAGAGGACGGGAAAACAGCACCAACAACAAATAAAAATAACGAAGCGTAAGCTACTAGAAGCCTCGTTGTTCGAACGTATTTTAGAAGCCCACGAACCATAAAATTGCTCGCATGATCGGATTCGGCCGGGCCGTGGAGTCAGAAATTACGCCCTTCCCTTTAAGTTCAATTTCAAGATTCGCCAACGCGGTTGAAGGGGCGGTATTGTCCGGGTTGATATCGCCCGGACGCAATACTCCACGCGCAAACAGCGTCTCGTGCTGATTATTCATGAAGACTTCACGCTGCGCCTCCACCACCAGATTGCCGTTGGGTAGAACTGAAATTACCTGCGCTGAAACTGTGGTCAAAAGTTTCGAAGTATTGGACGAGGTTCCTTGCCCCTTGAGCTGCGTGGACGATTGCGCCCCGAACAGCGGGTTCACTCCGCTAACCTTCAATTTCCCGGGCAATGCCGTGATGCCTGAATTGGTCTGAAATGAGCGCTGGGAATCCACGGCGCCCGCAGACTGCGCGGTTGTCTGTTCCAGCACCTGAAGCATGATGATGTCACCGATGCGGTGCGCCTTGTAATCGGCGGACATATCGGTGAGAGTGCTGCCTGGAGACCATAAACTTCCCACAGTGGTCACTGGCGCGGGAATATTTTGCTCTTGCAGCTTCTCAAGGTATTCAGCGCGGCTTTGTTGCCGATCTTTGAATTTCGTCTTCGCAAGTGCCATTGATCCCTGGAACAGAACAATCGTTCCCGCGAGCCAGACAAGATAGTGGCGAATACGAATGGAGTTTTGGTTTGTATCGATCATCGGAATGTTCCTTCCAAAAGGCCCGCCTGCACCACTTCCCCGGCGTACTTTTGTTTGCGGTCAGGACTGGAAAGCCGGATGATCTCGCCACGCTCGCCATTTTCAAGACAAATCACAGGAAGCGTGATCCTAAGATTTTGATTTCTGAGGATGAGCATCGCCGGTTGGCCGCCGCGGACAAGAAGTTTTCCAGTAGATTTATTCCTCGTCTTTTGTCCCACACGCGCATCTGTTGGTGCTGCATTCAGGAAATTTCTTGATCCTTCCACCATTTGCTGATCGCGCAGCACAACATAAAAAGGCAGGCACTCGCGATGATTCTGGCAGCGAAGAAGCGCCTTAAGATTGCCGTTTCTCCATTGTGCAACATTCACAACAACCAGCCGGGGATACTCTCCGATCGAACTTACTGGAGAAAGAAACTCCACCTGGGTGCTTTTGGCGGATACGCCTGCTTGCTGAAGAGCCTGGCTAACACGGTTCGGCGAAATGGCAAATCGCTCGGATGTCGGCGCGGCTGAAGCGTGGACGGAAAGAGGGGCGCCCACCGCGATGAAAATTAGCAGCCGCGCCATCCATCCGAAAATGCCGTTCGTTTTCTTAATCTCAGTCACTTATCTGCCTTTATCGTCCTAGACTGTTAAGGTCCTGAAACATTTGATCGGCAGCTGTAACGACACGCGAGTTTGACTCGTACGAACGCTGCGCAATGATCATCTGGATGAATTCGTCCACGACGTTGACGTTGGACTGTTCCAGCATTCCTTGTTGGATAGTGCCCAAGCCTTCCGACCCACCTGGCGTGCCCACGATAGGATCTCCAGAAGCGGTGGTTGGCAGAAGTAAGTTATTGCCTACGCTGTTCAGGCCGCCTGGGTTGGGAAACAAAGCCAACTGAATGCTGCCGACCTGAGAAGCTTGTGTTTGTCCGGGCTGCGTGACGGAAACCGTACCGTCCGAGCCGATGGTGACGTTGGTCGCGTCCGCAGGAATCGTGATGTTCGGCTGTAATGCATTTCCATCAGCGGTCACAATGTTTCCCTGCGCATCCAGATGGAAAGAACCGGCGCGCGTGTAAGCGAGGGTGCCGTCGGGCATGGTCACCTGGAAAAATCCCTGGCCTTGAATCGCGATATCCAGAGGATTGCCGGTGTTGGTCATATCTCCCTGCGACTGTACGACTTCCGTAGCGCCGGGCTTGGTTCCCAAGCCGATCTGGAGACCGGCGGCAACCGTCGTCTGCTGCGTTGCGGCAGCTCCGGGCATGATCAGGTTTTGGTAAACAAGATCAGAAAACTGCACACGGCGGCGCTGGAAGCCTGATGTGCTTGAGTTCGCCAGATTGTTGGCGATGTTGTCCAAATTTAATTGCTGTGCGGTCATGCCGCTGGCTGCTGTGTAAAGTGCGCGAAGCATATTTCCCCCCTTTAACTACTCGTAACTTTTGGAAGTTCTTGTGCCGCAATTTCATTCATGTCGGTGTGGAACATTGACAAGGCCCGCTGTACAAGCTCGGCATAGCGTTGGACGGTGACCAATTGCACCGCGCTTTCCACTGGATTCACGTTTGAAGATTCCAATGCTCCCTGCTGAATACTCGACGTTTTCGCTGCAGTCGCGCTCTTCGGCGGAGCAGAATAGTAGGTCTTGCCAATACCCTCCAGATTCGTCCCAGCCGGAAACTCCACCATCTTTATTTGTCCCGCTACTGCGCCGTTCACGGAAATCGTGCCGTCGGGGCTAATTGAAACTGGACCGCCGACAATTGCTATAGGGCCCTGGCTGCCAAGCACAGGATCGCCCTCTGAGGTCACTAATTGGCCCTTAGGAGAAATATGAAAGTTACCGTTTCGCGTGTACATCGTGCCGGCGGCTGTCTTCACGCTGAAGAATCCTGACCCCTGAATCGCCAAGTCCAAATCGTTGCCGGTGTGTTCCAGATTGCCTTGTGAAAGGTCGAGGCTCGTTCCCCCAAGAACACCAAAGTTGTTAATAGCCTTGTTTAACGGAGAGACCGAAACTCCGGAGGCCGTCGCCAGAAGAGAACTAAAAACGTCATGTTGGGCGCGGTAACCAGGCGTGCTGGTGTTGGCGAGGTTATTCGCCACCATATCCAAAGACTGGGTGCGTGCCATGAGCGCTGTACACGCCGCGTAGAATCCGCTGTCCATAGATCCTCCGGCATAAGTACAAGCACGGACATGGCCAGGAAAATTTTTTGTAAGTGATTGAAGAATCGCGGACGGTAGTACAGGGGATGAGAGGGCAATTAGGTTCGCGGACGACCGCGGGGATCGTACGGGAAAATCACTCTTCGAAAATTAACAGCAAATGAGTTTCTTACTAACTAATATCGTGGCCGCCAGCAAGCATCATTTCCATGAGCTGAACCCACTCAGTCGCAGAGCCAGCGATTTTCCAGAGAGTGTAGGACGGCAGAGATTCTATCGCTTCTTCATGGCCGCGAATAACGCTTGCTAAAGTGGACGGAAGATTCCACGCACGCGCTAACGCGTATCCCAACTCTTTCAGATTTGAAGCTTCAAACTCTGGGATTCGCCATCCAAGTAGAATGGGCAGTCTGCCGATCTGATGAAGAAGCCCGGCCAGGTAGGCATCCGCTGGAGTGACCTCAGCTTCACTAACCGCAAGCTCCTCCGCGATCAAAGCAATCAAATGCGAATGCATCCAGAATCTGGCGCACACATTGATTCCAACTTCTCCCGAAGGGTGTTGAGACAACACTGGAATACTCGCGATCAGCATTCTTAGCCGGTCGAGTCCGAGCTGGACCACAATTTCTTCGATGGAGGGCAGCACGCCGAATGGTTCGAATTCCTCGCCATCAGACAACCGCAAGAGATGAACGACTAAACCAAGGTCGCTGCGAACCACAACGCCCACGGCGTTCAGGTCCACGGCATCTTCGGCAAGAAGTTTTTCTAACCGGAACAAAGTGGTGGGCAGCACAGGCACATCAGGAATCGCCGTGCCATCGGTTTTTCCCGCTGACGGACGTCGCAGCGGAGACGAGAACTCTGTGCACTGCGTGAGGGCCAGCCGGCGATGATAGTTCTGATTTTCGGACATCGAGATTACCCGTGGCTAATTCATCGGCCATAGGCTCTCTCGTCTTTAGTAGTGGTCAGGTAACCGGAATAAGATGTCCAGATTCTGTTTTGCGCCGGTAATACGGGCCCACATGTAATCCTGACAGATTCCGAAGCGCGCTCCTGTCGCCCCACATTGCAGAAGGTAATTCCGGCTTATCGTTGCCATCTCGGCAATTGAATTTTTACGATCAAAAAGCACTTCGTTTTGCCGGAAGGTACGCGTCGTGACTCGCAGTGCATTCTCAAATGCAGTCGCTTTGATAAAGCATGCGCTCACTGAAAATGACGTTACGCTTTCGATCGTGTAAAGCAGTTGATGATGAACAGCGTCCACAAACCCCAATAGCAATTTGCGTTCCCGCTCAACACAATGCAATGGTAGAGCACGATAGCTTTCCATCAGACGCCTGGGCATTTGAATATCCGCAGGCAATTTAGGGACTTCCACATTAAATGTCGGGCAGCCCCATTGCGCGGCAAGAGCAGATGTCACCTGTTCTTCGGTGGCAAATCCAAGGCACTGCACAATATTGCCAACATTTTCGCCAGTCTCGCGTTGCTCGGTGAGCACTTGTTTGAGTTGGTCGGCACTCAGAATTTCTCGCGAGAACAACAGTAAAGCCAAAGGCATGCGAGGCGCACGGGCGGAATCATTTTTCCCACGCGACGTGAGCAATGCCGTGATGCATTCTTTTGCGCCGAGTTCAAAGCACTCGGGACCACAGAACCATTGCCCGGCAACATCAAACCCTCTTTGCCGCCAGGCGGCAATATGGAAGGTATTCTTCTTGCAATCAGAATTCGAGCACCTTGGCATCAGCTGCGCAACGCGCGAAGAAATTCGGGAAACCTCGTGAATCGCTGAAATTCTCATTCCGTGTCACTTTCTAAATTCATTTTCAAATTGTCTTTTCATCAAACGATTGATCTTTTAGCGCCGCGCGGAGCTTGGGGATTGCAACAGCATGAATTTGCGATACTCGCGATTCCACAATTTGCATGACTGCGGCAATTTCCTTCATCGTCAGTTCTTCTTTGTAATAAAGAGTCAGGACCATTTGTTCCTTTTCGGACAATTTGCCGATCGCTTGTGCAAGTCGGTCACGGACTTCCGTGCGCAGGCAAAGATCAAACGGGTTCTCTTCCTTGCTTGGAGCCGATTCGATAAGATCTTGCTTTTCCGACCGGTCATAGACGGCGTTGACTTGTTGCCCTACCAATGTAAGACCGTCTAATTGCCGGGCAATGTCGTGGAATTTAGTGAGGGAGATGCCCATCTCTTCCGCAATCTCTTCTTCTCCCGGCTGGCGTCCGAGCTTCACCGACAGTGCTGAAATTACTTCCTCAATGCGGCGTCCAGTGCGTCGCAGCGGACGTGACGCCCAGTCTAGTTCGCGGAGACTATCTAAGATTGCGCCTCGTACACGAAATTTGGCGTAAGACTTGAACGGAACCGATTTGCTTGCATCGTAAGTCCGAATGGATTCAATGAGACCGATGACACCCGCATGCACCAGATCTTCGAACGGTGTGTGTTGGGGCAGACGTTCATACACGCGCCGGGCGATATAGTACACCTGTGGCAATTCTTTCAGAACGAGCTGGTCTCGATCTTCTGTTTCTTCCAACTTCTCTTTGTAAGCCATCTCTGCCTGTCTCATAAAACCCTCAAGTAAAATTTGGTTTCTATCGCACAGCCCCGAGCGAACGTACTGGAATCGTAGGGGGAATTTCTGTTGGTGCAAGCACAACGATTTTCGGCATCAATGGTTCCAAGAGCCTGCGTAAATGGAACCGGCTCGGTGACGAGCACAAAAGTACGGGCGGGGAGTTTGCGATCTGTTCGCCAAACAGCCCGCGCAGCCCATCAAGGATTCGCCGCCCAATATTCGGCTGCAACGCCATAGGGTTGGAAACCGACGCCTGAGGATTCATCATCCGAGCGCATTCTTCTTCAATCGAGCGGTCCAGCGTCACAATTTTCAATTCGCCTTGCTCATCGAGCAGGGGGCGAACCAGTGCGCGCCCTAGTACGTGACGAACTGCTTCCACGAGCAGGATGGTGTTCTTGTTCAGCGGCGCTGTTTCCAGGAGTGTTTCCAGGATCGTTCCCAGATCGCGGATCGAAACATTCTCACGAAGCAACTGCTGCAATACTTTTTGGACTTCACCAAGCGTCATCAATTTCGGTACTAGCTCTTCCACCAGCTTCGGATGCGATTCTCCCAGGCGATCGATGAGCCGCTTGGTTTCTTGTCGCGTCAATAACTGGTAAGCGTTCTGTTTCACCACTTCACTTAAATGCGTCGCCAAGGCCGAAGTGTGGTCCACAACAACGTATCCGGCCGCAAGAGCCTGCGGTTGCAGGTCGGGGGTAATCCACCGCGCCGCAACGTTGAATGCCGGCTCTCGCGTCTCTTGCCCGGGGATCGGCGTGGGAGAAGCTTTGGAGCTAATGGCCAGCAGACAGTCTCGACGCATCTCCCATCGGGCAATTTCCACGCCGCGCAGGTAAATCACATATTCCCGTTCTTTCAGCGCAAGGTTGTCCGTAATGTGAATAGGGGGAACCAGAAAGCCCAGTTGTCCAGCCAACTGTTTGCGCAGGGAGCGCACTTTGCCGAGTAGTTGCCCACCCTGTTTGGCATCCACCAGCGGAACGAGGCCGACACCGACCTCAAGCATTAGTTCATCGAGCTTAATCGCAGCTTCGAACGGATCGGGCGCGGTGCCAGCGCCCGCCTGGGATTTGGCAACAGTTCCCTTCACTGCTGCAGGTTGGCTCTGCTCATCTGTTTCCACTGGTAGACGACGCGCAAGCACAACCATCAAGACAGCCATGAGCCCGAACGAAAGTTTCGGCAGGCCAGGGATCAACGCCAGACCAAACATTACACAGCCCGCAATCCACAGGGCGCGGCGCTTGCCAAACAATTGCTTGCCCAGATCGGCGCCCAGGGTGCTCTCGGACGAGGCTCTTGTGACCACGATGCCGCCTGCCACGGAAACAAGCAGCGACGGAATCATGGTAACCAAGCCATCCCCGACGGTCAGCACAGTGTAGTTTTGAAGAGCTTCCATGAATGGCGTGCCGTGCTGGAAGACGCCGATCAGGAATCCTGCGATGATGTTGATCGCAGTAATTAATATTGTTGCCAATGCATCGCGCTGGCTGAAGCGCGCCGCGCCATCCATCGCACCATAAAATTCAGCTTCCCGGCTAATTTGTTCGCGGCGTGATCGCGCCTGGATCTCATCGATCAATCCAGCATTCAAATCGGCATCGATCGCCATCTGTTTGCCGGGCATCGCATCCAGTGTGAATCGCGCTGTGACTTCAGCAGTGCGAACCGCGCCATGACTTACCACCATGTATTGAATGGCTATCAAAGCCAGGAACAAGACGAAACCGACAACGTAATTCCCGCCAACCACGAATTTGCCGAAAGCTTGAATGACGTTACCCGCCGCGGCGGAGCCTTCGCTTCCATGCAGCAAGATTCGCCGGCTGCTTGCCAAGTCGAGCGAAAGTCTGAACAACGTGAGCAATAACAACAGACTGGGAAATACCGAGAATTGAACCGGGCGGAGAATTTGAACTGCCACCAGCAAAACCAAAACCGACGCCGTAATGCTGAATGCCAGAAGAAGATCAACCATGAACGCAGGCAGGGGAATAAGCATCACAAAAACCATGCAGACGGCTCCCGCCGGGAGCAGCCAATCGAGGCCTGACTTCCTTCCTGCATTCGTAGCTTTTGGTTTATCTGCCATATTTCCCTTTCACTCTTCTCGAACTACCGTGCCGGAAGCCCACTTCTGTATTGCTTCGCCTGGGCGTGTGTGCGGAAGACAAACGCCAAAATTTCCGCGACCGCCGTGTATAGCTTTGCCGGTATCGGCCTTCCCACATCCACCGTCTTAAATAACGCCTGGGCCAATGGCGGGTTCTCCATGACCGGAATTTCGTGCCACCGCGCTACCTCTTTGATCTCCTGCGCCAGCAAATCTCTGCCTTTGGCGACGACTACAGGCGCTTCCATCTCCGGGTCGTACTTCAGGGCCACCGCAAAGTGCGTCGGATTCGTAATCACTACGCTGGCTTTTTCGGTGTCCCGCAGCATTTGCCGACGTCTCATTTGCCGCTGCATGCGACGAATTCTTCCCTTGACTTCGGGATTGCCGTCGTTCTGTTTCGAGTCGTCCTTCACTTCCTGTTTGCTCATCTTTAAGTCGCCTTCGAGTTTCCACCAGACGAGCAGATAATCCGCCCCGGCCCATGCAACCAGAACCAGTCCGGACTTCCAACTGAGACTCCACAATGCGCTGGTCAAAAAACCCGCGAAGGCTTGCGTACTGAGACTCGCTGACTCGACAACCTTCTGCCAGTGATTTTGTATGGTGGCAATGCCAATCCACAAAATGACCGAGAACGGAATCAGCGATTTCAAAATTCCGCTGAGACCCGCCAAAGAAAACATTTGCCCCAATTTGCCGACGGGATTCATCTTTTCGATCTTCGGCGTCAGCGCTTCCGGTGAAAAAATAAGCCCGCCCTGCAACAGACCTCCAGCCAATGAGCACACCCACGCTGTCAACAGGACCGGAACTGACCAACGCAGAACAGCAACTGCGCTCCAGAACATGATCGGGCCGCCCGCCGAGAGAGGTTCCGTGATCGAAACGTCGAGCGAACTTTGCAGAAGACCATGGAACTGGCGCACGGCCTCCGGCACCTGGAAGGCGATCACAGCCATTCCGCCGCCCCACGCAAGCGCAGTAGATAGTTCCCGCGAACGGGCGATTTGCCCCTGGTCGCGCGCCTTCTTGCGTCGCTGCGCTGTAGGTTTTTCTGTCTTGTTTGAATCCGCCATAGTTCATGACCGCGCCAGGTGTAACACATGTTCCGTATAAGAAATTGACTCCCGAAAGTACCGTTCAAACAATCCGGGCCAGTAGTGGAGTGAAGCCAGCAATATCGCGATTCCAAGCATGCTTTTGAGGGCAGTGCCTAACAACATGACCGGTAGTTGAGGCGAAGCTTTTGACAACAGCCCCAGGACGAGATCCGCGAGCATTGTCGCGCCCAACACAGGTGCCGCAAGCTGTAAACCGGTTTCGAGAATGGCGCTGCCTTCATGGAGCAATGCCTGGGCAAACATCGGATGGATTGCAGCTGTGCCCGGAGGCAAATAGGTAAAGCTGTTGGCGATCGCACGCACAATCCATTGGTGGACATTCAACTCAAGGAAGATCAACATCGCGAGGGTCTGATGAAATACAGACATTACGGTTGATTCAACCTGCGTGGTCGGGTCAAGAATGTTGACCAGCGAATATCCCATTTGCGTACTCAAAATCTGGCCCGCGAGTTGCGCAGCTTCAAAAGCAACGTTCGTCGTTATCCCAATCGCAATCCCTATGAGTAACTCGCTTCCCACAAGCAGCGGCCAATGAGGGAGCGACACATTCATCGTGTGGGTTGAATAAATTGGATACAGCACAGCCGTCAGCGCGATGGTCAACGCTGCTTTGATCTGCATGGGGATCACATTACTGCCGAAAAACGGCGCGAAGATCATCAACCCTGAGATCCGAAATCCGATCACAAGTACCGGGGCAATGATCTGCATGACAGAGATTTCCATATATATTTTCAACGCATGTACGGGTGAACATCTGAAAGCAATTGCACCGTGAACTGACACAGTTGGCGCCACATCCACGGCATTAGAAAAAATGTTCCTGTCGCAACCGCCAGCAATCTTGGTACGGTGGAAAGTGTGGCTTCTTGTAGCGAAGTAAGCACTTGCACGATGTTCACCAGCAAGCTCACAACAACAGCCAGCGCCAGAATGGGGCTTCCCACCAGGAAGACCTCTTTCATCGTCATGCGGCCCAAATCCACTACTTGCTCAACTGGCATATCAGTTAAAACTCCTCATTAAAGAACCGATCAGCAAATGCCATCCATCCACCATCACGAACAACAACAGCTTTAAAGGCGTTGAAATCACCACAGGTGGCAGTTGCAGCATGCCAACGGATGTTGAGACGGAAGCGACGATCATGTCGATGACAAGAAAAGGCAAAAACAAAACAGCGCCGATCTGGAACCCGACTTTCAACTCGGACAGGATGTAAGCGGGTAGCAGCACCCTCAGGGAAACGTCCTCGGGAGTACGTGGCCTGGGCTCTTTTGCCAGGTCCACGAACAAGGCAACGTCTTTGTCGCGGACGTAATGCAACATGAAGTGCCGCACGGGTTCCTCGCCTCTTTCGATCGCCTGCATGGCGGTAATCCGTCCCGCCTGCAGCGGCTCGATGGAAGTTGCGTAAACGGAAGCGCCAACTGGCTGCATCAGAAAAAATGTGAGGACCAGCGCCAGACCGATTAAAGTCTGATTGGTGGGAGTAGTTTGCAGACCCAACGCCTGGCGAAGAAAGTGGAAGACAATAAGCAGCCGGGCAAATGGCGTCATGCACAAAAGCAGTGACGGAATCAGCGTAAGAAAGGTCAGCAGGACCACGATGGTCCACGGCACCGATCCCTTGCCTACGCCTGAAATTTTGATTTCGCTGGGATCCGAAGGCGTGGACGAAAATTGCGCTGGAGTACCCTCTTGCGAACTCGACCCGGCAGAAGCGGTGGGAGAGGCAGAATATCCGGACACACCCGCAGCGAACGTGCCCGTGCTCCCGAGTAGGACCAGCGAGAGCAGGGCCAGTCTGCCAATGCGATTCCCGATTTTCATCCCTATTTCCGGTCCTGTTCATAGCTCTCGTTCAGAACATTGGCAAATGTCGCGGCGGTGTTGTTGCCGACGCTGGCCAACAAGGAAAGCGAATTTGGAGATCCGCCAAGCAAAAACTCCCGCCCGTCCAACTGAACCACCGCGATGAAGCGCTTCTCTCCAAGAGATACGCTTTCGCAAACCCGCAAACGCTTCTTGGCGGGCTGGATTTTTACGTTCCTGCGAGCCCAGCGAAAGAACTCCGCGACGTCTTCAATCCCGTTTTGCACGAGGGAATTCAATGTTTTTGGTTTTTCAGCCTCTTCCGCCGGAAGAATTCTGATCGCTGCAGAGCTTGGAGGGTGCTCTATTTTCTTCCCACTCCAGAATCCAGAACTTGTCGAAACAGTGTTCATGCCAGCTCCGTAATCCGCACTGCCAGGCGGCTTCCAATCACTTCAAACTCGGTCCATCCAATTAAAAGTCCATTTGCGCGCAACGGAATATCACTCGTGAAGTGGCAAGTTGTTTCCACAACCGCTCCCTTGTTCAATTGCAAAAGTTCACCCACCTTAAAATTTTCAATTGAGATTTCGAGAGAAAGCTGACAGGTTAGCCATCCGAACCTCTCTACCATCGCGGGGGCAGAAATCGGTTGAGCAATGGGTTTGTCACCCTCACCAGTGGATTGTTCTTTAGCGCGTTGTACTGCTGCATCCATATGGAGTTCTTCTCACGATGCAGAAGTGCAATTCCAATACCTGACGCTGAGAAAAAAGAAAAAGGGAAAAAGCGGTGAAGTGGCGTTTAGAAACAACAATTTACGGGCGGGTGATTACGCCCGTACATGTCCGCATAGTGCGCGCGTGATTAGAAGGAAAATAGAATGCGAGGGCGCACGCCTCGTGATTGTCCACGAATGCGTGCGACCCTCTCATCAGATGTTAAGTTGCGGCGAGCCAGCCACTAACTTGGCTTCAGGTTGATGGTGTCCTGTGTGATCTGGTCAAATGTCGTCACTACGCGGGCATTCGCCTCAAACCCACGCTGTGTGACGATCAATTGCGTAAATTCCTGCGAAATATCCACGTTGGAAAGTTCCAACGCGCCGCCGGAAATTGAACCCCGGCCGCCAGTGTTAGCGGTACCGATTACAGGAGAACCCGAAGCCAAGGTCGCCATGTAGTCATTGTTTCCCGTTCGCTGGAGCCCTTGATTGTTCGCGAAGTTCGCAAGACCCAGCTGCGCGATCGCTTGAGTCTGCCCATTGCTGAACGAGCCTTGAACAATCCCATCCGAGTCAATGGTGAAACTCTGCAGAGTACCACTGCCATAGCCATCCTGATTGGTGGTGGAAGTGGTACTGGGCGAAGCGACCTGGGTAAGAGTTGGCGTGCCATTCGGGTCGAGCAGGTTCCACGAGAACGTAAGAGAGCTTGCTCCATCCGCCAAATTAGCAACGTTGATTCCAGTAATGTCGGCAGGAGGCGTCGTAGTCGTGCCCGTTCCCCCCGCGCCGGTGGATGTGGATAGCAATTGGCCATTGCCATCAAACGTCAGTGATCCACTATTCACCACAACCGGACCGGTGGCGCCAGCCACGTCCGCTTGCGGTATCGTAACGTTGTAATCCCAGGCGTTTGCAGCGGTCTTTGTAAACTGGAATGTTAGAACGTGCGAATTGCCAAGCGAATCGTAGACCGTGACCGGAGTTGAAAACGGTGTGCTTCCCACAGCCGCGGTGGCATCGAGGTTGGTTCCCATCGCGACATTGCCCGTTGGATTCGGTGGGCTGATTTTCCCCTGTCCGAGGAAAATGGACCCCAGGCCGGCTCCAGTGTTGATGACACCGTTCACTGCCGGGTATCCCAAAACTGACGATCCGTCCGGCGCCACCAGCTTGCCGGTGGGATCCACGCCGAAACCGCCATCGCGCGTAAATTGCAGTCCGCCACCATTCTGCTGCGTCACAAAAAATCCGTTGCCTGTAACCGCCACGTCGGTGGGAACCCCTGTATTGTTAACGTTGCCGTTAGTGAAGTTTGCCGTGATGGAACCTACAGCCGCTCCAGCGCCAATCTGCATCGGATCACCGGAACCGGTTGTGCCCATTGTTTGATAAAAGAGGTCCTTGAAATTTGCCTGCTCGTCTTTGTAGCCAACCGTGTTCAGATTGGCCAGGTTATTCGAGATTACCGAGAGCGCATTCGAGCTGGCGGTAAGGCCGGAAAGTGGAATCGAAAATAAAGGCATTAGTTTCCTCCCGTCGGCTGGGTTGTAGTTCCGGTAGTCGAACCGGCGCCCGCTGCGGTTTGCAGTGTTTGATTGATTTGGATTAACTGATCAAGCTGATTCATGGACAACATCTGTCCTACCATTTGCATAGGATCCATCGGGGATGTGGGGTCCTGTGATTTCAATTCGGTGACCAACAGGCTTAAAAACGTATCCTGCGAATCCAGCGCGCTGCTGCCGGAACTCGTCGGAGGTGTTTGCGGCTGCGTTGAAGTGGCTGCCGCCGGATTTGGTGCGATTGCGCTTATGCTGCTCATTGACTTCTCTCCTTACCTAACTCATTTTCCTGGTACTGCGAAAATCAAATGTGAATATCAAGCCCTGCGTTCGCATCCAGCGGTTCGCTGGATGAAATCGCAATGTTAGAAAAACTTTCTCTCATCGTGTACGGAATGCGTTGCACGGGTGTTTGCGAATCGCCTTGCCCATTTCTTTGCTGAGAGCCGGCAAAAGCTCCGTCCGTCTGGCTCTGCAATAGAATGTTTGCCGTTGACAATTGATGTTCTGAAAGGCGATCTTGCAGACTCGGTAAGTTCGCCGCGAGCATATGTACGAGCTCATTATGTTCAACGGAAATTTCGGCGGTAAGCTGGTTGTGCGCCATGGATGTACGAATATCGATGCCCCCCATGTCCCCCACCTGCATGCCAACGCGCAACTCAGCTTGACCTAACCGTTCCACCAATTTTGCTGATTGCAGCAATCCAGGAGTAACTGGTAAATCTGAATTGTGTATTTCTGTATTCTGCTGTAAAGCCGCTTGCAGATTGTTGCCGGCAACGGCAGGCTTCGTTTGGATTGGAGGATGCAAGGCGGAACCGCTAGCTACCGTCGCTACGTGAAGTTGTTGCGCAACGACAGCATGAAATGCTGTATTCCCAATCGAGATCGCAGGATCGTTTGGGGAAGGAGCTTGCTGGCCATCCTGTTGATTGAGTTGCCCTTCATCTTTACGAAAAGCTGCTTTGATGGCTGCACTAGAATCATTGTCTTTGGAGCTCTTGGTTGGGTCGCCGGAAATCTGCGTTGTAATGTTGCTTCCCTTTTCACCAGGCCGTGCGGAATCCGAAAACTTATTATTCGGTATATTTGCTTGGCTAGCATCCTGATTTGGCACCCCCACCACAGGATTGGCTGCCAGCGCTAGTGGATCAGTGCCCCCTGCTGCGGGGCTCGCAGCGGGCGCGGAAAGCGTTGGCGATGAATCGGCGACCTGAGGCTCTTCTGTTGCTTTGCCCGGGGTTCCTTCGACATGCTTCGGTAGAGTGATGGCATTTTCGCTCACAGATTTTCCGAGTTCACTGAGCACGGATTTTGCATTCTTCGAAGTGCTAGCCGGAGATTGCTGGTTGTTCAGCGAAGACAACGCTTCTAAATTGTCGCCTGCGGCGTCATCTTCATCTTGTGTGTGTGTTGCTAGGCTTGAGTTTTGGCCTGAGGTATTGTTCTCAAGCGCATCTGCCGCAGAATTTATATTTGCGAATACGCTTTGTAGGCGATCCAGTGGGCCATTCCCGCCGTTCAGGAATATTGCGCTAGGCGAGGTTTTCTCGCCGTTTTTATCGACGTCAGCATTGTCTGGTGAAGGCGCTTGGCCGGAAGTTGTGTCCGATGGCACTGGAACTGGGACTGGGACCGCTGCAACCGGGGTAGGGAGCACAAGAACCGTCGGCATAGGTGTAGCTGATTCAGCAGTTTTCGCAGCCTGATCTTTTTCTTTGTCCGCGCCCTTTTTGGCTGCCACAACAGAATTGCCGGTATTGGACGCACTGCCATCAGCAACGGTGGGGTCTGCGTTGCCGGCATCGGCTTTATCGAGGGCGTTTGTATTTGTTCCGGGCTGCGTGGCATTCAGGCTTGACAAAGAAGGATCGATCAAACCATTTGAGGTTTGAAACTCCTGCGTGAGCAAACTCAGAAAAATGTCCGCACCACCACTCGGCGCGCCTGCTGGCGGCTTCGGTGTATTCGGCCCGATTTGTGGGATAGCAGAAATCACACTCGTCCTTCGATACCAGTGCAATTGCAAGCCACTAGCCAAAATTCCCAAATTAGAGATCGCTCCCGGAATCGCATTAGCTCTTTAAGAATTAAAGAGTTTTAAGGTATGTACCGATTAGAAAGGAACGACGATTGTCGAGAAATGGTGTCACTAGGCAAACTTTGCCCGAACGGTACTAGGCAAAGTATGCCTACTTGCGCTTGAGTCGCGCCAAAAATAGATCGTCCGTCAAGGTTTGTTGCCGTTTGGTTGCTTCTTGCAGGTAGGCAGAATATTGCTTCTCGCGAAGGCTATCCAATACTTCTCGCTTTTGCCGCGCCAGGGAATAAATTTTTAGCTGTTGATCTTTCTTGGCCGTCAGCTCCAACGATAATGCCTTCAATGAGTCCATGTGTCTTTCAATCGCAAACACTTGCTCATACAGACTCTGTAATAGGACCGACGGCATGCCTTCGGTCAGCTGAGAATTTCGCGAGTTTTCAAGATCAGATCTTTGCAAACCCGCCGCATCGAGCTCATTTTTGATTCTCGCGATTTCCTGGTTGATTCTTTCCAAGTTGAGATATTCTTGCCGCTCAACGGCCTTTCGCAGATTCAACACCGCCGCAAGCGAGAAGCGAAATGCCATGGCTAGAGAGGTAAGGACAATACTTGTCGCAGTGTTTCAGAGTGTGCGACTGCTTCCTGCGGTCCTTGTCGCAGAAACTTGGTGATTTCAGGTAAGGCCTGGATTGCTTTATCAAGGACCGGATCCGTTCCTTTTTGGTAAGCGCCAATACGAACTAAATCTGCAGCCCTTGCATAGGCAGACAGCAGCATGCGAGCTGCCGATGCCTTATCTAGATGCTCACGCGTACACACGTTCGGCATCAATCGGCTTAGGCTGTCCACAATGGAAATTGGCGGATAGTGATTGCGCAAGCTCAAATTACGGTCCAGGATCACATGCCCATCAAGGAGCGATCGCACTGTGTCCACAATGGGATCCTGTTGATCGTCACCCTCCATGAGCACAGTATAAAAAGCAGTGATGCTTCCCTCGGAAAACCGCCCGGCCCGTTCGACCAGGCGCGCTAGCATGGAAAGCACGGAGGGCGTATAGCCCTTTGCTGTAGGGGGCTCACCCGCTGCCAGGCCAATTTCTCGCTGAGCCATGGCGAATCGCGTCAACGAGTCTACAACCAAAAGTACATTTTTCCCTTGTGCTGAAAAATATTCGGCGACTGCGGTCGCGGTGAGAGCAGCACGAATTTTCAACAGCGGAGATTGGTCGGAAGTAGAAACCACCACCACGGATTTTCGCCGTCCTTCAGGGCCAAGCGCTTCCAGAAATTCTCCAACTTCCCTGCCGCGCTCACCTACCAATGCAAGAACCGTGAGGTCCGCTTCCGTTCCTCTGGTCATCATGCCAATCAATGTGCTTTTCCCTACACCACTGCCTCCGAAAATGCCCACGCGCTGCCCACGTCCACAGGTTACGAATCCGTCAATCGCACGAATTCCACACGCAAGGGGCTCATTGATGAGTTTACTGCTCAAGGGCAATGGAGCGGAGCCATCTACGGGAATCGATTTTTTACTTTGGTGTTCCAGGCGTGAATCAAGCGGCTTTCCAGTCGCATCAATGACTCTTCCAAGAAGGCTGGGGCCTACTCGAATCGAAGGCTTGGCACCCCACGTTACAATCCGGTCGCCGAATCGGATTCCCCGCGGTTTCTCCAGAGTCATGGAGAGAACCGTGGAACCACGGAAGCCCACGATTTCTCCGGCATAGATCGCCCCGCTTGAACTTACGATTTCGCAAGTCTCTCCCACTGAACAGAAAGGCCCCGCAGACTCAATCAGGTTGCCCAGGACCTGCGTGACCTGGCCTTGCCAGCGAACACTGGAATTTCCATCCAGCCAATCGTGGTACGAATCTAGTGGAACCGTTTTCATTTTGTGGTGGGCCGCTGGGCCAGCAGATCAAAAAAGCCTTTCTCAATTTCTTTTAATTGCGCATCTACGCTCATCACCGCAGAACCGCTCTCGGTTTCCAGCACACAATCCATGGGCTTCAGCGACGCGTCCTGGATGATTTGGATGTTGGGAGTTTGGTTGAAATATTGCTGCCATTTAGGAAGATCTTCACCGCTGACACGGACCGACACCTTGGTATTCTGCTGTAGCTTCTCGACGGCAACCTTCACGATTCCCGCAATGAGCATCGGATCGACCTGGGCCTCACGATGCAGGATTTTCGACGCAATGGAGAGCGCAAGCCGAACCAGCTCTGCCTCCACCTTGGAGTAATATTCCTCCCGCTCCCCCTGAAAGTCCGCAAGAAGCTGTCCTAGTTTCTTGCGCCCTTCGGCAGCTTCGGCTTCGAGGCTTGCCCGGGCGTTTTTCTCACCCTCGCGCAGGCCGTCCGCGCGCGCTTCAAGAACGATTCGGGAAAGTTCCGTATCGCTGATTCGCGGGGTATCGTCAGCCTTTTTTGCTTTTTGGGTAGGCCCGTCGCTTCTCACTGCCGACGGTTGTCCCGAGGCCTGCTCAGCGGACGCATCCTGGTAAAGAAACGATTCCACATCCTCGGCGCTAAGACTTTGCGAATTGCTAGACGACGAATTCATCATCCCCCTCGTTTTTCAGAATGACTTTGCCATCCGCCTCCAGCTTGCGCAAAAGAGTGACCGCTTCCTGCTGTGCCTGAACAACATCTTTTCCGCGGATCGGCCCCATCGTTTCCATGTCTTCTTTCAACATTTCCACGGCGCGAGAGGACATTGCCCGGAAAATATGGGTCTTCAGTTCCGTGCTTGCGCCTTTCAAAGCCGTCGCCAGAAGTTTTTTGTCCATTGTTCCCAACCATTCACGAATCGAGGTATCTGGGACCCCTACAAGATCTTCGAACGTAAACATGAGATTCCGGATATTGACGGCCAGCTTGGCATCATCGTGCTCGATTGTTTCCAAAATGGTTTTTGCAGTAGTGGAATCCAGACGGTTCATTACGTCCGCGACGCTCTTAAACCCGGCATACGTCTTGCGGCTCTGCTCACCCAGCGATTGCAGCCTGCGGTTGAGCACCACCGAAACTTTTTCTGCCATCTCCGGAGAAAACTGCCGTAATTGCGCCAGACGTTTTACCGATTCAGCCCGGACTTGCTCAGGAAGACGCATCAAGAGAGCGGAAGCTTGTTTCCCATCGAGGTGAGCTAGAATTAACGCAATCGTTTGGGGGTGTTCTCCTTCCAGAAATTTTGCTAATTGCTGCGGATCGGCCTTTTGCAGAGAATCCAGTTGTCCCGCACTAAGTTCTTGTAATCGAATCACACGGTCGAGCAGGTTCTTGGCATCCTGATCTCCAAATGCCTTGATCAAAAGTCGCTTGGCAAAATCGATCCCGCCCTGGGCCAGATAATCCTGCGTGAGCGCTAACTCGCTGTACTCTTCCAGGATTCCATGGGCTATCTCGGTTGGAATACGGCCAATCTCCGCCAACTCCTTTGTCACAAGCTGTACATCATCGTCGGGCAAATGTTTATACACAGCGGAGGCGGCCTCTTCCCCCATGATCGCCATCAGAACTGCCGCTTTGCGGGCGCCGCTAACTACGCTTTTGGCTGCCTGGGCCATTATTTTCCCCCTTCGTGGATCCAGCCTTGTATCAGCCTGCTTGTCGCCATAGGCTCGCCTTTGGCTTTTTCAATCAGTTGTTTTTTGATGGCCATGCTCCGTTGCTGTTCGGGAGGCAATGAGCCCACCTCACCGAAGGACTCACGCTGCGACGCTTCCAATTTCTGCGCATTTGTAACTCTCGCCGGAAGTTCTTTTAACGTGGCCATAAGCTGTTTTTTCATCGGCCGCAAGAGCAGGACATAAGCCAGCAAGAACAATCCTAAAAGCGCGGCATATCGGACGATACTCGACCAATTGTTCAACCCAACACGCACTTTTTCCGCAACGCTTGGTTTTGCAAGCGCTTCGATAGGAGGCTGCTCAAAAGATAAATTCTGCACCGTGATAGCGTCTC
>JANWKU010000002.1 GCA_025451215.1 Terriglobales bacterium | reverse complement strand
GGCTGCGAGCTGCAAGCCGCCTTTCTCCGTACGTTCCAACACCCAGTTATGGTCGTAGCCCTTTCCAAACTTCAACTGTTCATCATCCTGATTGATGCGCGCCCCAATGGCGGTCCGCTGCGTAAAATCAAAAGGCGTACCGCGAACCGCGCGCAATTCACCGTTCGGTATCAGCGTCGCATCCACTGGCGTGAATTGCGGCGCGCGGAGCAACAGTTGATGGTCCACGATTTCCTTACTCGTGTCGCCGGATAGATTGAAATAGCTGTGATTTGTCAGGTTGACGACTGTGTCCTTATCCGTCGTCGCAGCATAATCAATTCGCAGTTCATTGGCTTCTGCCGGCAGCGTGTAGGTGACCTTCACCTTCAATGTCCCAGGGTAGCCTTCGTCTCCGTCGGGGCTCGTATAGCTCAGCTCGAGAACTTGTGCATCTGCGCGAGAACGATCCACCCCACTCCAAACCTTCTTGTTGAATCCCGTGGTTCCTCCGTGCAGGCTGTTCGGCCCGTCATTCTTCGGAAGATGAAACACCTTTCCGTCAAGTGTGAACTCACCGCCGGCGATCCTGTTTCCGTATCTTCCGATTGTGCCTCCAAAAAATGACTTGCCCTGTTCGTAGCCAGCGAGGTCGTCATATCCCAAGACAACGTCTGCTGTCTTGCCATTGCGATCGGGAACTTTCAGCGAGACGAGGGTGGCGCCGTAGCTGATGACGACGGCTTCCACGCCCTTTTTGTTGCTGAGAACATAACGGAAAGTAGAAACACCTTCACTTGTTTTACCAAAACCTGAAACTTGTATTTTCTCAGCCGCGCGCAGTGGGAGATCGGCCGCGAGAGTCGAGAGTATGAGGAAAATATAAAAAACAGCTGGAAACTTGATCATAGATGGTCCTTTAGAAGCATCAGAATGCACCAACGCGAGTTCGCGGGATTTAGGTAAACGTTTACCATGCCCCTGACGCCATTGCAAGGGCCTCCGCGCACGATAATTTTTCTCACTCAGCACCGTCATCGAGTTCGCTTCCGGGCGCTACTTTCAGTGCTTCATGGCCCTGCTGGAAAGGAAATGATTTTGGATTGCGCCACTGGCGAGGAAAGTCCCGGCGCTCCGAAGAGAGATTTGTCAGAGATTTGAGATATCGTATACTGTGACCGACAATTTTTGCTGAGGGCAAAAGAGGTCTTGTGGACATTCGCGATGTCGCCAGGCGAGCCAGAGTATCAACGGCAACGGTATCCCGCACCGTCAACCAGGTCGCGACCGTGGACGCGCAACTGGCGAAACGCGTTTGGAAAGCCATAGCGGAGCTAGGATATTACCCCAACCGCCAGGCGCGCGCGCTAGTTTCAGGCCGTAGCCGTGTTTTTGGATTGATCGTTTCCGAAATCACCAATCCTTTCTTCCCTGAAATCGTACAAACATTTGAAACGCTGGCGGTCGAGCAAAACTACGAAATTCTAACAACTTCGACCATTCACGATCCCACCCGAATGGAACTCGCCGTACGCAGGATGATTGAGGGCCGCGTGGACGGAGTGGCCATTCTCACTTTCGGAATGGAAGACGAACTCTTGGAGCATCTGCGGTTTCGGAATTTGCCGCTGGTGTTCGTTGACGTTGGTCCCAAAGCGCCACGCGTCAGCAATATCCGCGTCGACTATGCACACGGAATTCGCCAAGCGGTGCAACACCTGGCGGCGATGCGGCATGAGCACATTGGTTTCGTCACTGGGCCTCTCAAGCTGCGCTCCGCCGTCGCACGAAAAGATGCGTTCGAGGAATCAATGCGAGAAATTGGCCTGGAAGTGAAGCCTGAGTTCATCGTCGAGGGAGACCACAGACTGGAAGGCGGGAAGTTCGCATTTCAGAAGCTTTGCAAGCTTCGGGAGCAGCCTACAGCACTCATGTGCTCTAATGATATGACTGCGATTGGCGTTATGCGGCAGGCCTTCGAATTTGGAATCGCGGTGCCTCAGGAATTGTCGGTGGTTGGATTCGACGATACGCGCCTCGCAGATTTTATGATTCCGCCCTTAACCACGATTCAAATGTCGCAGACGGAGTTGGCCACCCTTGCGTTCAATGCCCTGCTAAAGGAAGTGAAGAGAGAAGGGCCTGCACCAAACGGAACCGAATATAAACTGAACACGCAGTTAATTCTCCGGAATTCGACCACTTTTCCTACTAACAACAATCAGGTCAAGTCCCGAGTTGCGCCAAAGCGCGCCGCGCAAGCCCCGCCGGAAGACAAAGCGTGAAACGCTTTCTCTAGTTCTCGGTAAGTTCCGGCACATGGTCAGCGATCCCAACTGACGTCACCTGCGCAAACCTTCACCTCAGGTGTATCCATCTCTCTAGTCTTTCTCTTTCTCGGTAGCATTACTTCCCTACGAAGCCAGTCTCTTGGCAACGCCCCGACTACACAGGACGCGCAGCATCGCGAACAGCCCTAAGCCTGACACAAAAAGAAAAGGAGGCATCCACGGCAATCCCCCGGGGTGTTGGGGGAGAAGCTTGCTAGTGAATACCTCCACCAGTCAGGGAGCGAGCCCTTAACTGGGTTAAAACGAAATGTTGGCCCGTAACTCAATCACGCGCGCGTTATTATTGTTATTTGTTGGTGTGTTTGTGAAATTTAGCAGGCCGGCCTGCCCGAAGGACGAAGACGAGATATTTGTACTCCCGAAAAAGTACGGCCCTTGTCCGGGCGTCGTGAAATTAGGATGGTTAAACACATTCAAGAACTCTGCCTGGAAGCTGAAGCGAAGCCTCTCTCCCAAGGGGACGGCCTTGGTCAGCGACATATCATCGTTCCAGACGTGCGGCCCGTAGAGCCACGGGTTAGTACCGAGAGTTCCCGGCGTGATGTTCTGGCAGACTCCCACCAGGTGGCTATTGCATGTCGCCGTAGATACGGAAGTAAGAAACTTAGGATTGATGACATCGACGTATCCGCAAGTCTGCCCCGACGGACACTGCGGCGAGAATACGCCGACAGCGTTCTGCAGCTGAGCCTTTGTCACACCGTTTAGCGTAAACCCGCCGTCCCCGTAATCATTGAAGGTTCCGAATCCGCCGAAAAGCTGGAAGGGCAGTCCGGTTTGAACCGTAAGGATGGTTCCGATGGTCCATCCGCCAACGATCTTGTCTACGGCCCCTGTGCGGTTTAGAAGCGCCTTGCCGTGACCAAAGGGAAGGTCAAATGTGCCGCTTGCGTGGATAACGTGGCGCAGATCAAAGCTCGTGGGCCCGTAACTGGATCTCAAGTCACGAAGGCTGAACTCCGTCACTGTCCCCAACCACTGAGTGTCGGGCTGAAGCCCTAATGTGTGGCTCCAGGTGTAGTTCACGTCGAACTGCATCCCATGCCACTGTTTTTGTCGGAAATCTATTTGGAGAGCGTGGTAGTTGCCGTATCCCCCGGCCGACATGTAGCTTTGCGCCACGCCTGGGAACGAAGCACCTAGCGGGTTAGACTGAAAGAAATTCAAGGGGTAGGCCCCCGGCGATGTATATCCATATTGCGATTCGCAGGGAGAGAGCGCTGATCCGACCAGGTTGCAGATGTAGGGAACAGTCCCAAACGGATAGGCCAATTGAGTGGCCAGTGCTCCGGCTGCCCCTTGGGCCAAGTCATTGATAAATGAGGAGTTCGTGTAGTCGGCACCTGGAGTACAGCCGGATCCTCCCGGTGGGCACCTGAACGCTGTATCGAAAATTGGCAACGCCACTTGGCCGGCCAATCCCTGGTTAGCAAAGCTGGGGTTGCTTGCACAACCCGGATTAGCCATGCAGACTTTCAGATTGGTCTGCGCCGCTTGAAACTGCTTGAGGAAGCCGTTTTCGAAAATATTAACTTCGTTCGGGTCGGTCTGGATCCATTGATGCACGCTGCGATGGCCCACGTAGCGCACTTCCAGAACATTGTTTCTGCCTATACCCCTTTGGATACCCAGGTTCCACTCTTGGACGTAAGGTTGTTTGATCTTGGGGTCGAATCCCGAAGCGCCCCAAAAATAGTTCCACGTATAGGTCGACTCAGGGATGCTGTTGGCATAGGCCGCTGGCGACTTTAAGAAAGCCGGAAGTTGATCGCCCAGGGCGAGACTCCCGGGAGAGAATGTGCCCGTGCCGCCGCCATTGGCCGGCTCCAGAGAAAAGAACTGAAAGAAAGCCAAGCCATGATTGGAAGCATTATTCCAGAAGTATTGATAAGGTTCGGTGAACCGCTTGATATCAAATCCAGCGCGGATAACCGTATTGCTGCCACCGAACAACTTACCAAGAATCCCTTCGGAATAAGTGGGATTCCAAGCCAGGCCGATTGTGGGCTGGGGACTTACATTCCAGGGAGCGTATTGATGGCTGGTCGCGACGTAGGCCGGGTTCTGGTCGCCTGTGAGCGTTCCCGGCTTGAATACGTTGCCAATGCCGGACGGTCCGTACATGGACGCCAGAGAGGCTCCGTGATAAGCGCTGGTGAGATCGTGATCGTCGCCCGTGAAATCCCAGCGCAGCCCGTAGTTAATCGTTAAGTGCGGTGTGATGCGATAGGAGTCTTGAGCGTAGAGTCCCCATCCTTTTTGGAGCTCATCCAAGTTGTAGGCGGAGCCGGGGACGGTTGCGTATTGCCCGGTTTTCGTATTGTACGGGAAGCCGCTCCCGATTGGCGTAACCGCGGAAACTCTGCCGATCAGCGTCGCATACAGATTTTGGGCGTCTGTGCGATCTTGTGCTCCAAAGGAACTCGCGAAGGTATTCAAGGCGGGGTCGCCGTTCGCAAGCCCTAAAGCGATATTTGGAATCCCGTCTGGAGGATTCCAGTAGTGATCCTGCTCGCGGTAAAAGTCAAAGCCAAAAGTAATGGTATGCCGGCCGTGTACCCACGCAGCATTGTCAATTGCATTTACGATCGGATAGTACGTTGATACCGGCAGGCTGAAGGACTGACCCGAGTTCCCAATGGCCCAGCTTATTTGCGGCTGAGTATCCCAGATGGGCTTGGCCCCCGATCCGTACCAGTAAGCATTGTAGTAGTACCCGCCTCGGAATTGATTAATCAGGTTTGGGGTAATCGTCCAACTTACTCCCAGCGAGTTGATGTAATTGTTGGATCTATTGGATGCTGCCTGGTTCGCAAAATCCGGACCGGGGAGCGGGGGAGCTGTCGCGTTCGGCTGGTTAATTTTGGTGTTCTCGAAGGAAAGATCCAGCCGGACCTTTCGCGAAATATCATAGTCAATTCGAAAGGCCGGGTAATAGCGAGTAGTTGGTGCCCTTACGAGCCAGCTGAGATTCTCAAGATTGGGATCTCCGTTGCTCGAGACCGTGACGCCGCCACTTGCGATGGCTTTGTTAATGAGCGCCTCTTCGGCTGCAATTTGCGGATTGATACTGGAAGGCAGGCCATTGGGTTGCGCGACCTGAGTAAGGACATTCACTTGTTGCCCGTTTGATGGTTGCGTGAGGATCCCACTCTGCGCAGCCGGGGTCAGAACAGGAACGTTCGAGACAGTGAAACCGCCCGGCTGCTTGGCCATCGCGAATGAGACAAAGTAAAAGAGCTTATCCTTGATGATGTGGCCCCCGACCCCGCCTCCAAAATCGTTGAGGATGATGGGATCTCTAGGCGCACCCGTGGCGTTATTGAACCAGCTGTTTGCGTTCAAGGCGGTATTCCGAAAATCTTCGAAAACACGGCCATGAAAATCGTTCGTTCCACGGCGCGTTACGAAATTCACTCCCATGGAAGCAGTCCCCATTCCTTGATTCAAATCCGACTGCCCCGTTTGAACGGTCATTTCCTGGAGGTCTTCCAGCCGCGCCTCCAGCCCGGGCTGCGTGTTACCGGAGAATTTCATGCGGCTCGTCGAGGACATGACACCGTCAATGCTGTTTCCCTGGGCGATCAAAGGGAGACCGTTCCAGGTTCCGTTTCCGGGAGTACCAGAGAAGCCAGGCGTCAAGAACGCCAGAGCGCTGATATCCCTGCCCTGAACTGGCAAGTCCTCAATCTGTTTTATGTCCAGCGTGGTGGCGATCGCATTCGAGCTCGTCTCGATGAGCGGCGTGCTCGTCTCGCTGACGACTACTTTCTCGACGGTGCCGCCGACCTTTAAGGTGACCTTCACGTCTGTCACGCGGCCTCCCTGAATTTCCACTGCGTCCAGGACTTGCGTCTGAAATCCGTCCTTAGTGACCGTTAAGCGGTAAGTTCCAATCGGCAGCGCGGCAAAAGCGTATGCCCCGGTTTGTTGCGTCTCTCCATTCCGGATACTGTTGCTGGCGAGGTCCTGGAGTATGAGCTTGGCTCCCTGGACGACACTGCCGCTGGGATCTAGAACATCTACGTTTACAGTTCCTTGTGAGCCCATCTGGGCTTGCGAAGTACAGACAGCAAAAGTGAAGACCAAAATGAAGAGCGCGAGGACGCAGCTCCAGCGAATAGACCGGACGTTACGAAGCGACATAACCCCTCCCTTGCCGCAGAAAGCGAGACGCGGATTGTGAAACACCCCAAACTGTCTTGGATATAATATATACAATAGGCAGTGTCAAGGTAATTCTGCAATCGCTTGCATTTTGCTTTTCGGGCTGAAAAAGAGAAGGCCTGAGCCGTCCCCGGTGGCCAACTCTTGAAAAGGCTAGCTGCCGACATGAGAGCCACGGCGCGCCGACGTCCCTGTCGGATCTAGCGGTGGGTTGCGGCACTCACGCGGATTATCGCTACGGTGGCGCCAGAGGCATCGACAGGTATCGGAATCTGTTCCTGCGCCCCGGTTCTCACCGTGAGCTTTTGTGTGGGTTGATTCTGAACCGTCGCCTGGTACTCCCCTGCGGGCAGGCCAGTAATACGAACAATCGCGTCGTGCTTCCCAGAGGCGCGATTCTCCAGCGTGAATCGAATCGTCGTAAGCGCATCATCGAAAGAAACCGGTTTGTCCTTCGCGAAACCGTCGCGATCCAGCAGCAAATGTATGCGTTGCGTTCCGCGCACGATGTGAAAGCGTGCGCGCAAACCATCTTTGGGAATCACTTGCGTGAAGTTCTTCTCGCGGGAAACGTCTCCTCCATAAGCAAATAGTCCGAAAATCGGATCATCAACAACGATTGTTGCGGCGGAGCGCAACGCTCCGCTATAACCCAGATCGATTTCGCCGGAATACCACCAGGAGCCGCGCCCCATCTCTTTATCGCCGAGCCATGCGCGCCCCCAGGGCCTTGGCTCAAAGCCGCCGCCGGCGCCGCCATCATTGTTCTGGCCCGGATACCAGTAGCCGTAGTTGGACTCCGCAGTCCCGGAATTCAGCAGCGCCCAGGAACTCAGGTACGAAGCGTAGCCAAGCCGGAGATAAGTAAGCGGATCGCGAGCGAAATAGAGAGCGTAATCGGAAACGGCCCAGCCGCCCATCTGTGCCATGTAACTCAGGGTGTAGCTTGTGGGACCGCCTCCCCGGTAGTCGCTTCCAAGGAAGTAGTACGCGGTTTCAAGCCAACCCCGGCACGCCAAGTTCAGCTTCATCTGCTCTTCCAGGAAGGAGGCAGCGTCATC
>JANWKU010000001.1 GCA_025451215.1 Terriglobales bacterium | reverse complement strand
TTCTCGCGTATGGCCAGGGCTTTGGAAACGCAATCCATAACATTTTTGAAAGCTATGGAGATCGCGCCGTCGGCATCTTTGCCGGACGCACCTCGCAGCAGGCAGGCGGCAACAAGGCCGGTACGCCGGTGCGGTTTACCAATAAGGACGTTGAACTCCTTACCAACGTAGTTCCGCTGGTGAAGCATGTTTCAAGGCAGGCCAATTTAACTGCCACAGTTCAAAATGGAGACCGCTCTTTCAGCCTTTCCGTCATGGGCATTGATCCCGCCGTAGAAACGATTTGGAACCTGGAAGTGGACGATGGCCGTTTCCTCAACGATCAGGACAACAGCGCCCATTCTCATTTTGCGGTGTTGGGTTCTGAAGCAAAAGACAAACTGTTTTCCGGCGAATCGCCACTGGGCCAAACCATTCGCGTGAACGGAGTCACTTTTGAAATCATTGGCGTAATGCATCCACGCATGCAGGAACCCGACGACGACGATAATCGAGTGGTTTACATCCCTTTCAATTCCATGGATGCGCTCCAGAATAATTACTACCTGGGCGGCATATGGCTGGATTTTGAAGGCTTGGACCACGCTGCCCTTACAAAAACAATTCGCGGTGCATTGGGCGCTGAGCACGGATTCAAGCCAGAAGACGAACGTGCGGTATTTATTTTTGACGCGCAAAAGCAACTTTCACAATTCAGCATTATTAGTCTTGGCTTGAAGATACTTCTTGGATTCATCGGAACCATTACCCTTGCCATCGGCGGAATCGGACTGATGAACATCATGTTGGTTTCCGTGACGCAGCGTACACGCGAAATCGGAGTGGAGAAGGCTTTGGGCGCGCGCAAGCGCGACATCTTATTTCAATTTCTCGCTGAAGCCATGGTCATCACCGGAATCGGCGGCGTCTGCGGGATCATACTTTCCTACATCGTTTCGTTCTCTGTGGGCCGTCTTACGTTTTACAGCGCCCTCGCCAAACACGCCGAGGCGGGAGACATCCGCCTCATCGTAGCGCCCGAAATTCTGATTATCGCCATCGTCATTCTTGCCGTCGTTGGTATTTGCAGTGGAATGTTTCCCGCCTTGCGCGCGGCGAATCTCGATCCCATCGAGGCCCTGCGCTACGAATGATTAGATTTTTACCGTAGGAAGAAACTGCGGAGCTTTTCTTGCCTTTGTCATCTGCTCGAACGCATATGCAATCTTGATCAGCGTGGGTTCACTCCACGCCCGCCCGAAAAACGAAATCCCCACCGGCAGCCCGAAGATGTATCCAGCGGGCACGGAAATGTCCGGATACCCGGCCACCGCCGCCGCATTTGAACTTCCCCCCACCACGTGATCACCATCTACTAAATCGGTGATCCACGTCGGCCCCGCGGTCGGCGCAATAATAGCGTCAAGCTTGTACTTGTCCATCACCGCATCAATTCCTTCCTGACGTGAAAGGCGATGGTTGGCTGCGAGCGCATCCACATATTCCTTGCTAGTCAGCGGCCCTTTTTCTTCAGCCTTTAGGAATAAATCCTGGCCGAAATATTGCAGCTCTTTCTCTTTGTTCCGTTCGTTGAACTCAATCACATCTTTCAGCGAATGAACCTGGGCGTCCGGCCGATTTGCCAGATATGCATTCAAGTCGGCTTTCAGCTCATAGAGCAGCACCGTCAATTCGCTGTCATCAAATTTTCCAAACGAGGGCAAGTCGGCGGGATCCACAATCACCGCCCCCTCTCGTTTCATCTCCTCGATGAGCTCATTCATCAGTACTTCGGTCGCATCATGAAAGCCAAAATATTTTCGCGCCACTCCCAGCCGCGCGCCGCGCAAACCCTTCGCATCCAGAAATTTCGTGTAATCCAGCGCGGGCTTCGATTTCATCTCCGCCGTCGCCGGATCGTGTTCGTCGAATCCCGCCAGCGCGCTCAGAAGAATTGCCATATCCGTAACCGTGCGGGCCATCGGCCCCGCCGTGTCCTGGCTATGAGCAATGGGAATAATTCCAGAGCGGCCAATCAGTCCCAGTGTTGGCTTGATTCCAGCCAATCCATTGGCGGAGGAAGGACACACAACTGAGCCGTCCGTTTCGCTACCCACTCCCACCACGCAGAGATTGGCCGACACCCCCGCTCCCGTCCCGGAACTTGATCCGCACGGGTTCCGATCGAGGGCATAAGGGTTTTTTGTCAGGCCTCCCCGCCCGCTCCACCCGCTAGTGGAGTGGCTGGAGCGAATGTTGGCCCACTCGCTGAGGTTAGTCTTACCCAGAATCACCGCGCCTGCCTCGCGCAGCTTGCGCGCCACAAAAGAATCTTTCGCCGCACGGGATCCCAGCAATGCCAACGATCCAGCGGTCGTCTGCATCCGGTCACCCGTATCAATGTTGTCTTTGATGACGACGGGAATGCCGTGAAGCGGCCCGCGGCGCCCTTTCTCCTTGCGTTCTTTATCCAGGGCGTCGGCAATGGAGAGGGCGTCAGGATTCAGCTCAATTAAGCTGTTCACCGCCGGTCCGTGCTTATCTACTTCGTCTATGCGCGCCAGATATTTGCGAGCCAGTTCCTGGGCTGTGAACTTTCCGGAAGCCATCCCACTTTGCAGCTCAGCAATGGTGACTTCGTCCAGTTCAAAGGGGTGAACTTCAAAAGGCTGGATCTGATCGCTGTCCGCGGGTCGAGGGCCTTCCACGCCCATTGCGAGCGTGGGCAATAGAGCGGCAGCCGAGGCGCCGAGCGCACCGGTCTTAAGGAATCTCCTTCGCCCCGCAGACCTGCACTGATCGGATTGTTCTAAAAAATCAGTCAAGCGTTACCCGCGCGACTTCCCGAACCCAACCCTATTGCTCGATGATATCTCCGACAGCCCTGACCTTGCCGTAATCTACGCGCATGGTGCATTGTTTCGGCGCGAGATGGCCGAAATAAATATTCAGGTGGGGTTCTGCATCTTCCAGCTTTTCCATGGACATTTTTTTGCGCGCAATGTCATCTTGCTGGTTATATGGGACCCCCGCAGTTACGTTCTTATTGATCACAAACGTCCACGCGTCTTTTTCAGGAATGAAATAGAACGAATATGCTCCGGCGGGGACGGTCGTATTTGAGATATTCAGCGCCGTTTGGGTAAATAAATCCATACGTACGCCATCGGGCGACCATGCCTTGCCCATGGGTGGCTGGTCTTTGGGAGAATACTTCGCCTCGTTGTATCGCAAGCTGATTTGATTCCCGTCCGCAAAGGTACAAACTGCGGACGAAGCGGACGAATTCTGAGCGAAGACGGCGGATGGATAGATTAAAGCTCCAGCAAGAAGCAGAATCATGACGACGCGGCGCATTATTGTGGTCTCCGGAAAATGAACTGTATTGTTGTCTGATTGATGATTTGTTCCACATCTCATAACGCACACGCGCAGGGAATGTGGAAACCTGCCATGTTACGACTCGCCATCGCAACTGGCAAGGTGATCTTTCTTTCCTCCAGCGCGCAGACGTTGAACGTTCCTTCCTTGCGCTATCATGGCTGGGCTCTCATCATCTGATTCGGCTTGCATTCCGGAATCCACGATTGTCACCTGACGCCAATTCGCACCAAGATTCAGTCCTCACGAATTCATCGGATATCCCGCCCCACCCACGTTTGCCGGGATGGATTGTGTTCCTCATGCCTTCCGTCACCGACACGATCTTCATTCTGCTCTTGTTGGCAATGACCTGCGGTGCGCTCGCTCCGCGCTTATTAGGTGACGCTGACATCGGCTGGCACATCCGCAACGGCGAATTGATATTGCGCACACACTCCATCACTCGCGCCGATCCTTTCTCCTCCACCATGCAAGGCAAGCCCTGGTATTCCTGGGAATGGCTATACGATGTGGGGATCGCGGCGGTCCATCACTGGGCGGGCCTTAACGCCATGGTCTTTGTCTCCGCCATTATTATTGCTTTCACTTTCGCGCTGCTCTTTCGCCTCTCACTGGCGCGAGGGGGAAATGTCATCGTCACACTTGTTTTTCTTGTTCTGACTTTCGCTGCGGCCGCCATCCATTTATTTGCCCGCCCGCACATCCTGAGTTGGCTATTGCTGATTGTCTGGTTCCAGATACTCGACTCCGCGCAACCAGAACGTTCGCCATCCGTGATCACTCTGAATACTAGTAAACAGAAGCATTTGTTCTGGCTCCCGCTCCTTATGCTTTTCTGGGTAAATGTCCACGGAGAATTTTTGCTGGGCTTCGTGCTTCTGGGGATTTATCTCATTAGCGGAATCGTTCAGTTCTTTTTCGCCAGCGGGGCATCAGACGGCGAGCGGGGGGAAATATTAAGTTGGTTGCAGCAGTTGGCTGCCGTCACCGCCGTTTCTTTCTTCGTGACCTTTATCAATCCCTACGGATATCGGCTACATCTTCATATTTACAGCTACCTGTCGAACCGTTGGCTCATAGATCATATTGAAGAATTTCAATCGCCCAACTTTCATGGATGGGCGCAGCAGAGCTTCGTGCTGCTGGTGTTGCTGGCAATCGCCACGCTCGCGGCCGCGCCCAAAAAGTTAAACCTGGCACGGATATTGGTTCTCCTCTTCGCAGTGCACAGCGGCTTTTACGCCGCCAGGAATCTACCCACTTCCTGCATGCTGTTGACTCTGATTCTTGCTCCCGCCTTGTCGCAGGTGATCTTGGCCAGTGGGCCCTATGAAATATCGATTGTGGCGAAGATGTCTGCATTCGTAAACCGCGTACGCTCTTTTGCCGAACGCATGGGCGCTCTTGAGTTCAATTTAAAGGGGCATTTATGGCCGATTATCGCGGTTCTTTGCGGCGCGGCGCTTTGCGCAAACGGAGGCCGATTCGCCTCCACGCAAATCATGCACGCCCATTTTGACTCCTCGCGCTTTCCCGTAGAGGCTTCAAGCTTCATTGCCGACCAAAAAATCTCCGGCCCGGTGTTTGCGCCCGATGCATGGGGCGGTTATTTGATTTACAGTCTTGCCCCTGATACTAAGGTTTTTCTTGATGACCGGCATGACCTGTATGGCGAGAATTTTCTGCAAGACTACGTAAAGGTGGTCAGTGTTTCGCCGGAGTGGAAAACAATTCTGGCTCGCGAGCAATTGCACTGGGTGCTCGCTCCTACGGGTTCATCCCTGGCGAACATTCTGCGACAAACGCCGCCCTGGAAACTCATTCATGAAGACCACACATCCTTATTGTTCGAGCGAAAGTGAGTTGCGCAAACACATGATTCACGCGCGCTTCTGGCTGGCGGCGAAGCTAATGAACCTGCTAAGTCATTAAAAGCAAAATATTTATGCGTTTTATGTGGATTTTTTAAGGAATTGGGGTATGATCTCACATCCATTAATCTCTAAATTGGGGAGCTGCAAAACAAAATTGCGGCGAGAACAACATTAGATATCCCAACAATACATCTAAGTGCTTTATTTTCAATTTTGTAGGCGTGGCTTTGTCCGGTGGCTTGATTTAGCAAATCGATTGCCTGTCGTTTTGGCTTGACAACGATTTAGAGCCCACGATAAAAGCTACCCACAAGTATATCTTTCCCACAAGTAGTAGATTTTCGTTTAGCTAAGGGCAGGAAACTTCGTTTGGAGGCTGGTAAATGAAACATTGGTACCGAGTTTTTCAAAGCATTCTCCCTGCAAAGACGCGCGGTTTAGCGGTTCTTTGCGTATTGCTGTTTGCAGGTTCATTCGCGTTCGCCCAAGAGGCGACCGTCGTGGGTACAGTGACTGATCCTTCGGGTTCGGTGCTCCCCAACGTTGCCGTCACGATTACCAGCTCCGATACGGGGCAGGTTCACACTTTTACAACCAATGACGCGGGCCAATATGTGGCCGCCGGTCTTCCGATCGGTCATTACACC